>NZ_PNDY01000010.1:0-100534 GCF_005886645.1 Pseudoalteromonas sp. S408
TAGCCCTTCGGGCACGCTTCCGCCCCTAGGTTGCAGTTCCTACTTACTGATATATAACCTATTTTTATAAACACCGTGCTAGTAAGCTACACGCCTACAAAGCCTTTAACCAAATTCAATATCTTTATTATCTACGCTCATTTCTACCTGCTTATTAAGCAAGTTAATTAACAAAATACTGCGCAGGTCGCCGTCGGGCTCTTTGTATATTGCGTCTATATTTTTAAACGAATTATTATTTACACTTACTGCATCGCCCTGTTTAGGTAATTGCGATTCAACCGTATGTAAATTGTGAGTATTTAAATGTTCAATTATTGCTAGCGGTACAACCTGGTAATTAGCGCCATATGTTACAAAGCCACCTATACCGCGGGTATTTTTTACAGCAGCAAAGCACCCATTTTTTGAGTTTAGGTAAACAAATAAGTAATTTGGAAATAAAGGGACTTGTTTGACGGTACGACGACCTTTAACCAGCTTTTCAGTGGTTAATATGGGGTAAAAAGCTTCTATTCCTTGATTATTCAAGTTGGCTTTTGCCCGCTCTTCTTGGCGCGGCTTACACGTTACTAAATACCAACTTTCCATGGCAACCTTACTACTTACTATATTGCAATAAACACAAGATTAAACTAAATCGAGTGCCATTATAGCCAGCGTATAATGCCTATGTAAATATACTTGCTAAGTTATTGGTTACTTACATAACCTAAGTACATTGTTATTGTTTATGTAACAATTACTTAACCAAAGTTGAAGTTTATGACTACCACACTGTCACCGTTCACTTTTCATTCAAACAATGCATTTATTTTATATTTTGCAAATTACAAAAATGTTATCTACCTTAGGTAATTAACAAGTTTTTAAGAGTAAATGTATATGGATATACTTCACCACGGCGCGGTTAATGGTGTTACAGGCTCATGCCATGAGCTTTTAATTGATGATCAATCAAGCGTACTTATTGATTGCGGATTGTTTCAAGGGGAGGACTCAAAAGAAGACTTATCAATAGAGTTTGATATTAGTCACGTTATCGCGCTTATTGTTACGCATTGCCATATTGATCATGTGGGCCGAATTCCCTATTTATTTGCAGCGGGTTTTAAAGGGCCCATATTTACCTCGCAAGCTTCAGCAAGTTTATTGCCGCTAGTAATAGAAGATGCACTAAAAGTAGGCGTTACACGCGATCCAAAAATTATAAGTGCCTGCTTAAACCTACTAAAGCGACGTATTGTACCTGTAGATTTTAAAACGTGGTTTGACTTGCCATGCAATGGACAGCAAAAAGCGAAAGCCCGGTTTCAGCGAGCTGGGCACATTTTAGGCTCGGCTTATGTTGAAATTGATATTAAAAATCATAAGCAAGGTACTAAACCAAATGGTACTCATCGCGTTGTATTTTCGGGTGATTTGGGTGCACCCTACACGCCCTTGCTTCCCTCGCCCAAAGCACCTTATAAAGCCGACACTTTAGTGATTGAATCTACCTATGGTGATAAAAACCATCAAGGCCGTAAACAGCGTACCCAAACACTTAAAAATGTAATAGAGCGCGCGGTTGCCGATAATGGAGTTGTGTTGGTGCCTGCGTTTAGTATTGGCCGAACCCAAGAGCTACTTTACGAATTAGAACAACTTATACATAGCTCTGGTAAGCATTCAAAATGGCGAGATATTCACATCATACTCGACTCCCCCATGGCGGCAAACTTTACTGACCAATATAAAAAGTTTAAGCATTTATGGGATAACGAAGCAAAGCAAAAAGTAGCCACAGGCCGACACCCTCTTGATTTTAAAAACCTAACCACGGTTGATACGCACAAAGAGCATATAGCCATTATTAATTACTTAAGTACACGCCAAACGCCTGCCATTATTTTAGCCGCTAGCGGTATGTGTACCGGTGGGCGAATAGTTAATTACCTAGAACGATTTTTGAGTGATAAAACGACTGATGTTTTATTTGTGGGCTACCAAGGGCGAGGCACGTTAGGCCGCGACATTCAACAATACGGGCCACGTAATGGTTATGTATTTATAAATAATACTCGCGTTACCATTAATGCCGAAGTACACACCATTAGCGGCTACAGTGCGCATGCCGATCAAAACGGGTTAATTAAGTTTGTAACGGGTATGCGTATAAAGCCAAACCATATAAAAATTGTGCATGGCGACGATGATGCAAAAGCTGCATTAGCCAGTAAGTATAAAGAGGTGTTGGGAAGTGAAGTGGTTGTTGAAATTGGGGAATAACATTCGTGAATTAAGTTTATAGCAGATATGCCGGCCTGCTTACTCTAAAGCGTAAAAGTAAAAACTAAGCTATACAAAAGTATTATTCGTAGAGATATAAGAGATGGTCGCGTGAAATAAGGGCTTAAACCCTTATAAATTAAAACGGGAACTTAGAGGTTATGCCATCAATATATTGTAAGGTAAATGAATTTATAAAATTTAAAATAGATGCTTAATTTTAAATTAAGCATCAAAATGTGCCTTTATCGCTCTATAACTAACTCTGGCATATCTAGCTTGCGCCTAATAAAGTTAATAACTTTACAATAATTGGCCAATGCGTATAAATAAACGCTAAACACAATAATAAAGCTATAAAACATGAAGTACTCAGGAATATTAAATACCTCACCTAACATACCGATGCCTGCGAATACAGAGGCAATAAAACAAATCAGCGCTAGTGTTTGCATTGATGAGCAGCCTATTCGTTGACAAATATGGTGTAAATGTTCTCTGTCTGGCTTAAATGGAGATTTTTTTTGTTTAATTCGTCGCACCATTATAGCCACCATATCCATTAATGGCACCGCAATTAGCCATAAAGCGGTTACAGGGCGGATCATTGGGCTACCAGGGTTTTGACTGGCACCAATCAACAGCCAAATAACAGTAAACCCAATCATCATGCTGCCCGCATCACCCATAAACACTTTTCGAGCTCGACCAAAAAAGCCTAGGTTAATTATGATGTAAGGGATCATGGTTACAACCAAAAGTATACATAAATAGCTTAGTCTTGTTTCGCCTGATAACGATAATAAAATCGCAAGGCTCCCAAACGTAACTATAGACAAACCGCCTAATAGCCCGTCGATTCCATCAACCATATTAAATGCATTAATACACCCTATGACTGCAAAAATAGTAACAATAGGCGCAGCCCAGTGTAGAATAACCTCTCCCATTCCAAACATATTACCTAATGTTTGCATTTGCGCATTAGCAAAATAAATCATAACTAGTGATATGCCCGTTTGTACTGCAATTCTAAACTTAACGCTTAAGTCATACTTATCGTCAAGTACGCCAATTGAAGTTAATGCAATAATACAAAGCATGAATAAGTTATCGTGATTTATCATACCCGGATGATTGTATATGTAATGAACAATTGTTATACATATTGCTACGCCACCCACTAAAGGTATATTCCCTGTGTGCGCTTTGCGCCCTGAGGGTTTGTCAACAAGGCCTATATTACGTGCTACTTTACGCATAAGAAAAAGCATTGCGAAAGCGATAATAAATGTGAGAAGAAGGTCAATAATCATGAAAAGTTACCTTGAAAAATAATTTACGTGCTGAGTTTCCTTTAGAAGAATTGCCTAAAATAAACGAACCTAACTCAGCTTACTCATTTTGTCTTTTTTAAAAATTGGGGGATTTTAGTTAAATTTTTAAAAAGTAATGCAATTGGCCAAAAAATTTTGCTCTTTTTAAGCGCAATTCTATCTTCTTTGCTTTTTTGTAATATACTTTTAAGGCTGTTGTTACTAGCTCCACCAACACGCATTTTTATTACCACTTTATCGAGGTAGCCCACTTTAATGTTGCTTACCCACAGATACCTTAATATAGAATCGTAATCTGCAGAAATTTTAAAATTTAAGTCAAATTTCCCTAACTGTTGATATAAGCTTCTCTTCATATAGAAAGTCGGGTGTGGGGGCATCCAACCATACTTTAATTTAGTTTTTTTAAATGGACCAGACTTCCAATAACGTACTATTGAAGTAAGGTCATTTTTTGAGACATACTCTAGGTCTGCATAAACAGCTGCATAGTCAGATTTTTGAAATTGATCTACAATATCTTTTACTGCATTGGGGTACCCAAATAAATCATCTGAGTGTAAAAAACCTATAATATCTCCTGTTGCGTTATCAATTCCCTTATTTAAAGCATCGTAGATACCACTGTCTGCCTCTTGGATAATCTTAGGCTCCAATGCTTTATTGCTTTTAATAAGCTCAATTGTGCTGTCTGAAGATAAACCATCAACGATAATATACTCTATATTCTTATATGTTTGCGACTCCAATGAGCGTATTGTATCTAGTATTGTAGCCTCACTATTATATGTGGCTGTTATTATGCTTACTTTCATAAATCCTCGAGCTTAAGGCGTATTTGTTAAAAAATACACCTTAATGTTATGTTGCATTCTTTATTTAATTAGTTATGTGGGTAATTAGTTTAAGCTATATTGTTTTCACTACTAAGCTCTTTATATATTGCAACTAATTGTTTACTTATTACCTCATTGCTAAATCTGTCGGTAACATGAGCCCTTCCTGCTTTACCAAGCCCCGCAAGTTGTGCATTAGTAAGTTGATAGAACCAATTTATTCCCTCTGCTAAAGATTCAATTTCAAAAGGGTTAGCCAAATAACCATTTTTTTTATGTATAATTACATCAGTAAGGCCAGTACAATTAAAAGCCAAAACGGGGGTCTCGCAGCTAAGACTTTCTGCCGCTACCTGTCCAAACGACTCAAGTCTAGAAGGAACAATAACAATAGAGGACAAAGAGTAAATACTGGCTAAAGCAGCCTCAGAGTAAATATGCCCAAGTTCTATTGATTGAATACCAAACACACTGCTTTTATGCTGATCTTTACCTCCAAAAGTAACTATCTTAATTTTGCGCTTAAGATCAACTGAAGCAGCAAAAAGCTCTAAAGCAGACAGTAATAAATCAAAACCCTTTACTAAATTTGCTGACCCGTCTACAGCACCAAACGTAATAACAAAGTCATCGTGCTTTAGGTCGTCAATATTAAAGTTAGATGTATCATGTTTAAAAACATTAATGTCGATTGGATTAGGTAATACTCGTATATCTCTATCACGTAATAAGGCACTTTGCTGAGCGCGCCCTTTTAACCAAGATGAAGGTACCGTAAAAATAACGTTATTTAGCCCCTGGTAATGCTTTTTCTTGTGCTTCCAAATAAACCGAGATAAACACTCCCTACCTTGGAGAATGCTTTGTTTGTTGTACCCTTCTACAACTTGCTTATAACAAGCCTCAGTGTTGTTATAATGTTCTGTTGCAGAATAAAACCACTCGTCATGCAGTGTAATTACACTTTTCCCAGATAAATATTTAAAATCACGAATGCTTAATGTTTCGTTATTTATCCAATGAACGTGTAAAAGCTCAGCATTTATTACCTTATTTTTTATATAGCGACTACCAAATATATTGAGTGAGTGTTTACTTTTTAAATTGTACTGTAAAAGGTGAGATAACACCCAAAAAAAACGATGTGTTATTTTACTAAAAAATGGAAGTTTCTTCTCATTGTTTTCTATTGAGTAAAATAAAGCTTTATGACCGCTATTTTCTAATAACTTTTGAAAACGAACTGCAGCTTTGGCTGCTCCGCCACGAATGTTAGTGAAACCTATAAATGTGATTTTCATTATTTAACTTTTAGATGTGTTTCTTTCACTTGCATGCTTATCATTCCATAAAAACATAACAAGGAAAAAATTAAAAAATATACAAAATTTTGTGTGTTAAACATTATTATAAAACTAATGCAGATTATTATACGTTCAGAAAAGCTTAAACCAGATGTATATTTAGGATATATTAGAGGTTTAATTAACGCTATAGTAATAACTCCGCATTGTGCAATTAGCATAGTTAAGCCATCTGACCCTGTAGGCTTAATTAACTCATATTCGATGCGTCCCATTAATTTCATGCCATAAGGTATGGCATTTTCTATCTGGCTACCGAACCCATAGCCTATAATTGGGTTTTCTAAAAACATATTATAGCTAATAATAAAGTCATAGTACCTAGATAAGAAAGAAACACTCTTTTGAGCTACATCGCCCCCTCCAAACTTTAAAAGTATAAATGGTAAACCAACAACAATTACAACAACAGAAAAAACACTAAAAATCGAAATATAAAATATCTTATTTTTGCTTTCTCTAATAGCACCTTTCCAATAAATCAAGCTAAGCATCATAAATACGAGTATGCCGGTAGTTGATACAGTACTAATTATTGTTACACCAAGCACTATATAAAGCTTTAAGGTAATATTGCGTCTAACTAAAGCAAAAACAAACGCTAAATTTACAAATATTTGATACGCACCAGGCTCCCACCAAAGGCCGCTATTACGATAAATACCGTATTTAATAAAATTCTCAGAAACACCAAAAAATAAAAAATTTCGAAGTGGCCGTTCATCTGTACCAATAAAATTTGGTAAAATAGAGTGAATATCAAAAAAGATAACAAAAATATACAGCAATGAAATCAAGCAGACCCAGTACATTATTTTTATATAAACATCGGCAAAAATCTTAAAGCTCATTAAATGGACAATATATAAGGCAATACTAAATCTAATTAGAAGTACAATCACTGAACTTAGTTTTGTTTCTTGATTAATAGTTATTAAAGTTATAAAAAAAAGCATATAAATAACAATGTTTTTCTTTAAAGTTAGCTTTAATGGTTTAATTATTAGTATCAAATACCCTAAAAAAGCACCTAACAGTAAGTTATTGCCAAAATTCTCGTAAAATAAAGATTTAGATAAAAGTACACTAAAAAGAACTATAAAAAAGTCTCTTTTTTTATAGTCTACGTCGACATTACTGTTTAACTTCATAAGCTTTAACTTGTAAAAGATCTTTATTGTTGATGAAGTTTTCATCTATATTATTTTGTAATTCAAAATAGCTTTTCACATTTACACTATTAATTATATCCTTTAATTGTTCACCATTATGTGCATCAAATATATATCCATTCACGTTATTTTCTATTAACTCTGACGAGCCGCACTGTTTTGAAACTATAACAGGCAAGCCAAAGTATAGAGCCTCTTCTACAACTAGGCCCCATGGCTCAGCTAAACTAGGTAGTATTAAAAAGTCATATTTATTAAATAAACAATTTAATTTGTTATTATCAATTGAATGTAAAAAATTGATATTATCGTTAGATTTTTCCCTTAAGGTGCTCTCAAGTTCACCTTCACCTACAATTGTAAGTGAGCTATTGGGCAATTGGTTAAACACACTTATTAATAGCTCTAAGTTTTTTACCTCGACCAATCTTCCTATAAATATAAATTGGCTATTATAGCTTTTATGATTGATATTAGGAGTAGATTTATTAATCACCCCCACACCTCGTGTAACCTTAATAGAAGAGGAGCAAGCGAGCTTGTTTAATAATTGAACATGTAAAGCTCCTGATGCGAAAACAGTACTTACTCGTGATAAGAAAAGCTTTTTAACCACCCCTCTAATACCATTAGTATTACTTTCTAAAACAGTTGACTCTAACGCCAAGCAGTTTTTATTATACTTGCTTAATAGTACTGTTATCCAAAACTCGGGCAAATCCCAACCACTAACTATTATTTTATTATAATTTATAGAAAACAATAGTTTAACAACATCAATTAAGCTCTTAAACTTACAGCGTTTTTGAAAGCTGCCACTATTTATTACTGTGTAATCAAAATTAACTTTATTAATTTTAGAAAAATTTGAAAATCGCTTTTCATTTGTTTCTCCAGCAATAAATATCACAAAAATTTTAGAGTCTTTGCCAATTTCATTATATAAATTAACTTTATAAAAAGCGGGTAGATGAGTAACAATTACGTAATCATACATATTTAAATATAAACCAATTCTTGTTTCGCTCTTTTATAAGCAGTAAAAGGTGAAGAATACTAAGTGTAATAAATAATTTAACAAACCAAAAATCAAAGCCTACTTTTTGAGCTACCAAATACGCGATATTATTTGTGTAAGGATGGGTTATAAATAAAAGCATAGTACCTGCAGCCCACATTTTTATAACGCTCTTATCTTGAAAATCTCTAAAAAAGCTCTTAAAAAAAATAACTAAAAAAATCAATATAGATACGGCCCATATAAGATTTAAGATAACATCACTATATTTAAGTAATGACATATCCAAAATAGGCACTTTATTCAAGTAATATATGCTAAATATAACCCCAAAGGATAATATTAAAGCAACTGAACTCTTAATTTTACAAAGCCAATCATCTGCTAAATTGTTAAATATAACTTTACCTATAAAAATCCAAATAACGCAATTCAATCCATTTGTAATACCCAATGGAAGGTTCAGTTTAAAGCTTAATAAAAACAAGCTAGCATATATAATTAACTGCAAGACTTTATTTTTAGAAACCTTCTCAACTAGGTAATAAAATATACGACCTAAAAACAGCGCAGGTAAGAACCATAAGGCAAACCCATAGGTGTTTTTTAAATGTTCATAGTCCATCCAAAATATTATAGAGAGAACCTCGTTCACATAATTCAGCTGGGGTCTGCCAAGTAAAAACAACTTTAAAGCTGTGATTATTAGAGCAATAAAAGAAAATATAAAATATGGCACCATCAGCCGATTAAAGTCTTTTTTCACTAAATAATTTAATGGAGCAGTGACAGTTATGAAAAAACCAGAAAGCATAAAAAACAAAGGCATATGCCATGAATATATAAACTCGCTAAAGGGACTAGAAAAATGGCCTAATACAACAGCAATTATCCCTACAAACTTAAGCGAAAATACCCAGTTTAACTTATCCTTCATAGGAAAATCTTTTTAATATAATACTTTGTTAAAGTCCAAATATTTAAGGCATGTAAATGCATAGTGTTTGTTACATTATTATCAACTTTTATTTTATGGTATTCTTTAAATATCTTTAATTCTTGATTATTACCTAGACCGTCAGCACGCCACTTAGCTATTATTAAGTTATTAGTCTCAACTTCTGGAAAATCATGGTATGCACGCAATAGGTGCTCATAATCCATACAGTATTTGTTTGTTATATCAAATAAACCAAATGTTCTAAAAAAATCCATACTTGTAAACAACCCCTGATGGGGTAAAGACATTCGAGTTAACAATGAACGTTTGTTAAATTTTTTTGTATACTTTGAAACATATAGCCTTTTACCATTTTCATCTATACGTTCAATTAAACCACTTATCAAATCTGATCTATGTTTTTTTTCAGCAAAAAGCCTTTCCAATACATCGATGTCATAAAACCCATCGCCATCGCCTTGAAAGTTTATGTAATCGCCGCTTGCTAATAATATGGCTTTATTAAAAGCATCACTAATCCCTTTATCGGGTTCACTAAGCCAATAATCAATTTGAGCGTTATATTTCTCTAATATTCTCAATGTTCCATCAGTACTACCACCATCAATAATAATTAGCTCTACATTATTATACTTCTGGTTTAAAACACTCAAAATCATTTCTTCTAAATATTTATCCCCATTATATACTGCTGTAATAATTGTGATTAATGGTTGTTTATCATTAGATTTAAACTGACCTTGAAGCCTTATGCCCCCATGGGAGGATTTTTTTTCATCGTAATCTAAAAGTGTATAACTATCAGATAGTTTACTAGAATCAAAAAATCGTTCTTTATTAATTCTATCTGTAATATTTTGTACAGTTGAATACTGCTTATTATCTTTATTGGTGTGTTTCATTTATAACCTTTTCATAAAGCTTTATATACTTTTTAGCTACGACTTCATTGTCAAATTCATTTATAACTTTGTTTCTTGCACTTAGACATAACTTTTCGTATATATCGGCTTCAACATTAAGCACCCAATCAATACCTTTCGCTAAGTCATCTGAATCTATAGGTGTTGCAAGGTAGCCGTTTTCTTTATGATCAATAATATCTAATAAGCCTGTATGTCCAAAAGCAACTACGGGAGTGCCACACGCCATTGACTCACTAGCAGTCTGCCCAAATGCTTCTTGTAAACTAGGCACTATCATTACATCCGCTGCGCTGTATATTGTAAGTAAACTCACATCATCAAAAACGTGTCCTAAATAATTAGCCGCAAAGCCGAGATTTTGAGATTGCTCAGGCTCACTACTTCCAAATATTACAAGCTCTATATCATCACTTTTAAGCTTTCTTAACGCACTACATAACTCTTTAAAACCTTTATTTAAATCCGCTGTAGCGCTATTTGCTCCAAATAGTATTAACTTTTTATCTTTAGGTAAATTCCAAAGCTCTCGCGCTTTATTTTTATCGAAAGGTTTAAATTTATTCGTGTTTAACGGATTTGGTAAGTTTACTATGTTTCGGTTTTTAAAAAGAGGGCTTCTTTTTGCACATTCAGCTAACCAACTGCTTACACCCACAACCGTTAAATGTTTAACCTTAGGGAACGCTCTACTCTTTCTGTTGAATACTCTTCGGCTTAGATCCTTTTCGCTATCACTGCCTAACCTTGGACAACACCCACAAGCATCTTGATATTTTTTACACTCCCACATGATATGGCACCCTCCTGTAAAAGCCCAATTATCGTGCAACGTCCACACTATAGGTGCCTTTATTTTATTAAGGTCTTCAATTTTAATCATGCCATGGCAAACCCAGTGTAAATGCACTATATCGGGATTTATTCCATTAATTTTTTTTGCGATATTACTAAATGGTAAGTAAGCAGGGCTAAATAAACTTTCTCCCCTATTTTTATAAAATTTTACAGGTATGCTATCTAATGTTGGCCGTAATCTATTTATTATTTTTTTTGTAATTCCAGTTTCTGTAATAACATATGGGTCATCAGAACTCTTATTTTGGACTAATAATTTACTATCTACATTATTAGCTTTTAAAGCACTATGAAGCCTGTATGTAGCCCTAGCTGCACCGCCCTGAGTATCAAGCGTACTGACATGTAGTACTTTTACAGGGCTAGTTTGTTTCATGATCTTCCCAGCTTTGTGTTACTTTTGAAGTAGATATTCCTGAAAATATCCGATCGAATATTTTTAAAGCCGACTCTTTAGAGTAAACTCCTGATACAACATTAGGCCACAGTTCAACATCTTTCCTTTCAATAACTTGCCAAACACGAATGGTAGTATTTTTATATCCCATAGCCGAGATTACTGCTGCGCGGTGTTGGCCGCCCCATTCAACCAACCAGCGATAATCAGAGTTTTCGTTCATTAGTACAACCGCACCAATATCCCCTCCCTCTGAATCATCTCTAAGTATACCGTTTTCCTCTATTGATAAAATCAGCGAATGTAGCCTTTTAACTTCAAGATCTAGAACCTCTTCTGATACAGGCCCAAAATCTCGCCAACCTTTATTTATATTTAACTTTGATCCGTGCTCTTCACTATCTTGACTTGCGCAAGAGGCTCTGCCCTGGTTTTTCTGTTCTAAAGATGTGTTTTCCCAGGGAAGTAAAGTTAACCAAGGAGGTTGGTTATCTAATGCTTCAACTTCGCCTTCATCAAAGCCCAACCACGATGAAGCGGTTAAGGGTTGCACCAAGTCATAATAACCGGTAAGCGTCGTTTTTAGTGCTTTCTGATAATCATCAGAGCTAATTGCAGCTTTAGTCGCGACTATAAAGGGATGTTTTGAATTACTAGCTAAGGAATATTTTTCCAAGCCTCGTCCGTTGATAAAATCCACCTCAATTAATACCTGTTTATCGGTTCGGGTATAATACCCTAATGCTTTAGGGTTGTTATTAATCATTCTTAAATCAACAGGCTGGCTATATATAGATTTGGTTATTGTATAACCAAAATAATTTAATATATTAACTAGCAGGGCCTTGATACTTTTTAACACTATTCACCTATCTATTAATTAATTTATTAAATTTAGCTCTTATATTAAACAACACATTAAATAATGTATCATTCTTCTTCAGCAATCGTTTGATAAACGAAAGTACTTTCTCTGGGAAACCTTTTACTTTAACTTTAAAGACCCTGAGATATAACCTCACATAGTTAATTTTTTTTAATCGAGATAAAAACTTAATGTTCAGATAAACTTTTTCATCATTCGGTATCGAAGCATCGTAATTATGAGCAGCTAAATACCCTCTAAGCATATCTAAGATATAAGTAGGAGTATTGTTAAACTCAGTCTTAAAGTTTTTAATACCAATTTTTTCCGATAAGCCTGTTAATCGCTCCATATATTTCTTATAAAAATAGGGCTTATGCACATAAGCATGATATAAATGTGAGAAAAAATAATCATCTACCCTTGGTGTATAAATACCTTCATGATTCATAACTTTCTTATCTAATATATCCTTTTGCCATTTCTCATCGAAATAACCATCTCCAACATACCTAATATCAAAAAGAACATTTTTACCATCAACATTTACATGATAAAAGTTTTTTGAATTCCAAATATTTACTGCATTTGCGGCAGCCGTGAATTCGCCTATATTTGAGCATAATATATCAACATCACCGCTGAGTGTTTTAACTGTATCTTGTAGCTTATCTGCTCCACGTAAAACAACATATTCAGTAGTTAAATTAAGCACTTCGAATAGTTCCTCACAACTATTCCAACCACTTGCACCTACTAAATCGTTATTAGTCTTTAAGCATTTATTATTGCGTGCGGGCTGACCTAATAATTGTAAGGCGGTATCTTTACCAAAAAGTAAAACTGCGTTGTTAAAAAACTCCATTAAATTATCGGTAGAATGAACCATATAGCTTCCCCCTACCCACTTTCTAAATAATCTTTTTTTATCTACAACATTAGCATTTACTATCTTGAAGCGACCGGAAGCATCCGATCTATATTCATATTTAGGTTCTAGATCTTCAATAACAACCACAACAAAAGCACCGTCTCCAACTTCCTCACGCTTCCCAGCTTTACCGCCGGTAGGAGCAACATCATAAATTCGATGAAAATTATCATCTAAATGTTTTTCCGACCAAGTATTATCAATACAGGCTATAATGTTAAAATTTTGGTCTAAATCTTGAAGTATTTCTTCTTCTTTAGTTCTTGCTTTTGACCATATAATAAATAACTGTAAATCCCTTTCATAATTACTTTCGAATTTATTCAAGTTATTATTGTAACTATATGTTAAATTTTTATATTTAAAATCTTTCAAATTCGCTTTCATTCTAAAAAATCACTTCTAAATTTTTCTATACAAAGGTACAAAAGCAGCTAACTTTATAAGTAAATGCTTTCTTGTTGTAGGAGTAAACAAATCGATAACTAATGATGAGAATATTAACGTTATCAATGAAGTATATGCTGCAGCTTGAACCCCATAAATAGGTATATAAATGTAGTTAAGTATTACGTTAATAACAGCCCCGACTGTCCCTCGAACAAAAATGAATTTCGTTTTATTTTCAGCTAATAACCATTTGTTGCTAACCATCATCAGAGCAATAAAAATACTACTCCAAATTTGTACGATTAATATCTGTGAAGACCCCTCGTAACCTGTACCATAAAGAAATGCAATTAGATCGTGGGCTACTATATTTACAAAGATAGACAGAATGATTGCTGCCCATATTAAAAGTCGGTATAGGTTTTTAACTCTATTATTATAAAGTTCAGTACTCGTATTTTTTGCATTTAGGATCGCTGGGAAAAATGATGATGTAACAATAACTGGAATAAAGTACCATAACTCACTAATTCTACTAGATGCAGAGTATAAACCTACTTGTTGCTCTCCTAATAACTCTTTAAGCATAATTATATCTATTTTCATGTAGATAGTTACTACAATCGAACTAATTATTAATGGCCAGCTATCCTTAATTAAGATTTTCGCTAGTTTTAAATTGAATGTCCAAGAGGATATTTTGAGTTTGTTTTGTAGATAGTAAAAAATAAGCCCCAGCATTAGAATTAAACTATCAAATAAAATTACATAAGCAAAAGCAATTAATGAAGCGTTATTTAAAATTAAACTAATCTTGATTAAAGATGACAATATAAGGCTAATTAGATTACTGTAAACTACATATTTACTTAATACCTTACTTTGAAAATAAAAATCGATGACATTAAAACTTTGAAATAAAACTGTCGAACCAATAACCACTACAAGTAGGTTGGTTTCATAGTCATTCGACTGTAAAAACACTACAACTGTTAATACGACAAGTACTACAATACTAGTAATTAGTCTAAGTAAAAATGCGGTTCCAAGCAGTTCTTCTCTTTGCTTTTGACTATCATTTTTGACCAATTCCCTGACGATTATTCCGTCAAGTCCAAGTGTCGTTACTACAGCAAATAATGCAACAAAACTCTGTGCATAACTGAGCAAGCCAAACTGCTCTGGTCCTAAGTACCGGGCCACCCATATGCTAACAAATAACCCCGTTACCATTCTAAAAACCTTTTCACCTAAAAGCAGTGAGGTATTTTTTAAATACCTCACTGCTCCAGGTGAGTTTTTAAGAGCGATAATTTTTTTTACTCTTTCCATTTAGAAAGCTTAGCCTCGATATTCGTTAGCGTTATCAATAAACCATTGATAAGACTTGGCTAAACCAGCTTCTAAAGGAACAGAATATTTCCAACCTAATGACTTAAGCCTGTCAACATTCATTAGTTTACGAGGCGCGCCATCTGGCTTGGAGGTATCAAAACGAATAGTCCCTTCGAAACCAACCACTTTAGCAACCGTTTCTACTAGTTCACGTATAGTACAATCAACCCCAGTACCAACGTTAATATGGCTAAGCATAGGATGAGTATTTTCATCATAGATATTTTTATCTAGATTCATTACGTGAATTGAAGCCGCTGCCATGTCGTCAACATATAAAAATTCGCGCATTGGTTTGCCGCTGCCCCACGCCACAACTTCCTCGTCGTTATTAAGCTTTGCTTCATGAAAACGGCGAAGTAATGCGGGGATCACGTGGCTGTTTTCTGGATGAAAGTTATCATGTGGACCATAGAGGTTTGTTGGCATCACACTCCGGTAATCTCTTCCATATTGCCTATTGTAGCTTTCACATAGTTTTATACCTGCAATTTTAGCTATAGCATAAGGCTCATTAGTTTCCTCTAGCGTACCTGTTAAGAGGGCTGTTTCAGACATTGGTTGCTCTGCAAGCTTAGGGTAAATACATGAAGAACCCAAAAAAAGTAACTGCTGAATATTAGCCTGGTGAGCGCTATGTATTATGTTGCATTCGATCATCAAATTTTCATAGATAAACTCTGCCGGGTAAGAGTTATTTGCAACTATTCCACCCACTTTTGCTGCTGCTAAATAGACCTGATCTATTTTCTCTGTTCTAAAAAAATTCAAAACTGCTTGTTGATTAGTTAGGTCCAGCTCATTACGAGTTTTTGTAATAACCTGGGCATTTGACTGATTTTGCAATTGACGAACTATTGCTGAACCAACCATCCCGTTATGCCCAGCTACAAATATATTTTTAGTTAAAGCAGTCATAGTTAAGCATTCTCAATAGATACGGCTAAATCGAAGCCATACTTTTTTAAAATTGCATGTTGTTTTGCTTTCTCTAAGTCATTTTCTACCATTTCTGCACACATTTGCTCAACTGTGATCTCAGGAGTCCAGCCTAACTTTGCTTCTGCTTTTGATGGATCACCAAGTAGCGTTTCTACCTCTGCAGGGCGGAAATAACGAGGATCTACTTTAACAATTTCATCACCAACACTTATTGCGGGAGCATTATCACCTGTGATTGATTTTACAGTAGCTATCTCATCTATGCCTTGACCTGAAAACTCAAGCTCTATTCCAGCTTCTTTAGCTGATAGCTTCACGAACTCACGCACACTTATCTGTTTTCCAGTCGCAATAACAAAGTCTTCCGCTGTATCTTGTTGCAACATCATCCATTGCATACGAACGTAATCTTTTGCGTGCCCCCAATCTCGTAAAGCATCCATATTGCCTAAATATAAGCAGCTTTCTAAACCTTGAGAGATATTAGCAATTGCACGTGTAATTTTACGCGTAACAAATGTTTCTCCGCGACGAGGAGATTCATGGTTAAATAAAATTCCATTACATGCGTACATACCATAAGATTCACGGTAATTCACGACGATCCAATAAGCATACATTTTAGCTACTGCGTATGGAGAGCGAGGATGAAACGGGGTTGTTTCTTTTTGTGGTATTTCTTGAACTTCTCCATACAACTCTGAGGTAGATGCTTGATAAAATTTAGTTTTCTTTTCAAGACCCAAGAAGCGTATAGCTTCCAATAAACGAAGTGTTCCCATAGCATCAACGTCAGCTGTATACTCCGGACACTCAAACGAAACCGCTACGTGGCTTTGAGCTCCTAAGTTATAGACTTCATCTGGCTGCACATTTTTTATAATACGAGTTAGATTTGATGAATCCGTTAAGTCTCCATAATGTAAAAAAAAGCTTTGAGATTTTTCGTGGCTATCTTGATAAATGTGATCAACGCGTTCTGTATTTAATGATGATGCACGACGTTTGATGCCATGAACTTCGTAGCCCTTTTCTAGTAAAAGTTCAGCTAAATAAGAGCCATCTTGGCCTGTAATACCGGTGATCAGTGCAACTTTTTTTTGTGTCATTTTCAATTCCTTTACTTAGACTTCGTTTTCAGTCGAAACAAAATCTATATTTAATTAAGCTCTAGGCTTTTTATTTCGGTTAATATATTCGTAACAAGCTGATTAGCTTTTGATAAAGTATCTGCTTCTGCATAACAACGAAGCTCAGGGGCATTACCTGATGGGCGTAAATGTATTACCTCTCCATTTACAAGAGTTATTCTGACACCATCAGTATCATCAAGACATTCCACCTCTATGTTTTTAAAGCCTAATAATTTTAGTAACATACTTGGATCTTCATTACCGAGCTTTATTATTTTTTCACTTTTTTCTTTCGAAAAATTTTGGAGTCTTTCACTAAAGGTGAAACGCGCTGGAAGTCTCTCTATCACTTTTGAGATTGATTCATTTTCTGCGGCTAATAAAAGCATAAGCGCAGGTAAAACTGCATCTCTGGTAGGCAATGATTTAAGTGTTGTGTTATTGAGTACAACATCAGCACCAAGCAAAAAACCGCCATTAGCTTCAAAGCCTGCGACTACTTTATAATGTTTAGATAAATGCGAAAACTGCTCTATGACATAGGGGGAGCCGATCTTGGTTCTATATACATGCTTAAAAAGACCACACTTTTCAATAGCAGTATTACAACTTACAGGTACTGCTAATGCATCTATTTTTAGTGTCATTGCACATAATAAACCTAAAACATCACCACGTACCCATGCCCCATTTTCATCTGATACTAAGGGACGATCTCCGTCACCATCTGTTGAAAAAATCATATCAAAATGGTGGTGACGCGCCCATTCTAAAGCTTTAATTGTATCTTCATGCGATACGGCCTCAGTGTCTATTGGAACAAACTCATCACTGCGCTCTAAGCGAGTAACTCTAGCGCCCAAAGCCTCGAAAAGCTTATAATATAAATCTCGGCCTGCACTAGAGTGTTCATAAATGCCAATATGCTTATTCTTTAAGGAAGTGCTTGATAACACAGCTGTATATCTTTCAATATATTTAGTTGCGGCAGTGCTATCAATTTTCAAGCTAGAGGATGGCTTAACACTATTAAACTCAATACTCTGTTTTGTAATGAATTTCTCATCAGATTTACTGATCTCACCATCGGGACGGTAGAACTTAAGACCGTTTCTATCAAAAGGTATATGACTGCCTGTTACCATTATAGCTGGATTGCTATCATTCATTGCCTTGTAAGCAAGCGCAGGTGTAGGTAAAACACCATAATATACAACTTTAATATTTAATTGTTCACAAGCAGAGCTACAAGCTTGAGCCATAGCGTAACTACTAGGGCGATTATCAATTGCTATCGCTATCGTTGTAAATTTATAGTGCTGCTGCATACATTTGATGAAAGCAATACTAAAGGCACCACATACATTTGGCGTAAACTGAGTAACCAGCCCTCGAGCTCCACTCGTGCCAAATTTTATACCGCTTTGTTCAATGGTTTCTTTACTATCGAGGGTACTGTTTATACTATTTTTTTGTGTAACCATTTAAACTCGCCCGTAGCGGTCTTCAAACCTAACAATGTCATCTTCCCCTAAATAACTCCCTGTCTGTACTTCGATCATTTCAAGCGGAATTTTCCCTGGGTTTTCTAACGCATGTATTGTTCCTAAAGGTATATATGTTGATTCATTCTCACTTACCAAGTTAGTTTTATCTCCGTTTAAAACACTTGCCGTACCAGAGACTACAATCCAATGCTCTGATCTATGGTGATGTTTTTGTATCGATAACTTTTCACCAGGGTTGACCGTGATACGTTTAACTTGATCTCTTTTACCATGGTCAATTGAATCATACTTACCCCATGGACGATAAACCTCACGGTGTATCTTATGTTCAGTACGACCACGTCTTTTTAGTTCGTTAACGACTTTTTTTACATCTTGAACTTTATCTTTATTCGCCACCAATATGGCGTCTTTAGTTTCAATAACAACTAAGTTATCAACACCTACAGTAGCCACTAATTTATTTTCTGCATTGATATAGTTATTAGTAGATTCTATAGTAATTACATCACCTTTCAGCGCGTTCTTATTAGCATCTTTATCTGAAATGTCCCATAATGCTGAAAAAGAACCAACATCACTCCACCCAGCATCCATTGGCACAACCATAACGTCTTTACTTTTTTCCATTACAGCGTAGTCAATTGAATTATCGGGGCAGCATTCGAAACTTTCCTTATTCACACGAATAAACTCTAAGTCTTCAGATTGGGTCGCTATAGAACGCTCACAAGCACTTAATATTTCAGGAGCATATTTGGCTAGCTCTTCAATATATCGGCTTGCCTTAAACATAAACATGCCACTATTCCACAAGTAATTACCGCTATTTATATATTTTTCAGCAGTTTCTAAATTTGGCTTTTCAACAAATTGATTTACAGTAAAGGCTGAGTCAAACTGCTCTCCCAATTTAATATAGCCATAACCTGTTTCCGGTGCGGTTGGCACAATCCCAAAAGTAATTAATTTATTATCTATTGCAATTGGCAGCGCTTTTTTTACCGCTTTTTCGAATGCTGTTATGTCTTCAATAACATGATCCGCAGCCAGTACTAATAAAACAGGGTCTTCACCATCATGAGCGCTGTTTAATGCTTGTAGTGCAGCTAAAGCAATCGCTGGTGCTGTATTGCGTCCAACCGGCTCTAAAATTATTCCAGCATGCTCCAAATTAGCAACACGCATCTGTTCTGCGGCAATAAATCTATGCTCCTCGTTACAAATTAGTAATGGCTTGGTGTGCTCAATATTATTCAAGCGCATTACAGTTTGTTGTAACATTGAAACTTCTGTTGCCACAGTTAAAAACTGCTTAGGATATAACTCTCTTGATAGTGGCCATAGCCTAGAGCCAGTGCCTCCTGCCATAATAATAGGGGTAATCATAAAATTTCATCCAATTTTTATTTATAATTTAAAAGTGAGTTTTTACTACTTTATCTTTCTATCTGCACACTTTTCATCCTGAAAGTACCATTTAGTGTGTTCATGGACTTGCGCATCTAGAAGTAGTTCAGTTTCAGAAAACCACTTGTATTTAGAATGTTGGTCTGTGGGTAGCTTTAATAGGCCACTATGAGAAAAGATTTCGTATGCAAGTACTACATAATGTGTAGAAAAATGCTCTACCGAAAAGTTATCGTTATAAAAATGCTGATATACACCTTTAAAACTAGAATCTACACAGAGGAGGTTTAATTCCTCTGTTATTAAACGCTGAAACGCAGTTTCAAACGTTTCATCTTTTATTATTCTTCCACCAGGTACAAACCACTGCTCTTTAGCTGGGCGGTTTTTACGCTTTCCTAATAAAATATTGTTCTTCTTATCCCGAACTATTAAATCTATAGATATTAACGGAGTCGATTTTACGACCGTTTTAAATGTACTAGTAGGTAGCATAAGGGCCTTTCAATATAAATTTTTGTACAGAGATAGTTTTTAAAAACATTATTGCTTCCTACTTTGTTGTATGAAGTTTTTACTAATAACAAAAATAATACTTAGAAGAACGCCTAATAAAACTCCAACAATGCAAATTATTGCTCGTTGAGGCTTAAATTTTTCTTCAGGGACTAAAGCAGGATCTATTGTTTTAAAAACATATTCATCGCGAACGTTTGCAAACATAATTGTCTTACTTTGTTCTTCTATTAACTTGTACAAAACCGCTCTGATATCAGCAACTCTTGTTTTTTTGAGCTGCGCAGATAAAAACTCAGTGCTTTTATTAGCTTCAGAAACATCTCTTTCTTTCATCTCTTCATTTATATCGTGTACTAACCAATTTACCCACTGCTGTGCAATAAAAGGGGATTGATGTTCTACAGACAACCTTGTCATACCTGTCTCAACATCCATATCAATATTAATTAACTGCATTATTTGCTTATAAGCCTCTTGCATCGAGGGAATTGGTTTCTTAGGATACGTGACCTCACGCACCCATTCTTTACTTTGACTGTTATATAATTTAGGGTTATAGGCAATAGTATTAGAAGCTAAATCCCACGTTTCTACAGCTAATAAATCTGGCATTAGTGCATGCCTTTTGATGAACTCACTGATAAACTTACGTGACTTGAGTATTTCAACTGCCAATTGACTATTGTTACCTGAAGAGTTGTTTATATTGACCCCTGCTAGACTTGCTAAGCCACCAAATTGACCGGCTAGAGCACTTAATCCGCCTGCTTTATTTTCTTCCGCGGGCGCAAGAAGAGCTTCAGATTTATAAATATTTGGCTGGTGTATAGCATAAAACACAGAGCAAACGGCAAAAAGGGTAGTCACTATAAAAATAACCAATTTGCCTTGCCAAACGATACTGATAAGCTCTTGAATATTAATCTCATCATGTTGAAGATTGTTTTTTGAAAACTCATTATTTTGCATTGTTGTACTCAAGTGCTTATCCATAAAAATTGCAACTATTTTATATCACATAAAAATAATTGAAAAATAAAGTTGTTCTTAAAAGCGCTTTGCAGAACTAGCGCTAAATACCGCTAATTGCAGCTACCGCCACACCTAGTTGATACATAATCTGCGTTGCAGTGCTCCACAATGTTAGCTTATCCATATGTCCTGCATCCATTGGTACTACTATTGTATCGCCTGGCTCTAACTGGTTTGCATTATTAGCCGCGAACCAGCCTCCTGCATTTGGAATTTCAACAGAGCCGTTGGCTTTAATAATGTAAATGCGGTCTTCTGCTGCTCGCTCTTTAAGGCCGCCGCTTAGGTCAATGTAATCATCTACACTTACACCGGCTTTATAAAGGTGCGATGTAGAGTAGTTAACCTCACCAATAATGCTTATAGAGTCACGTTTACTTGGTACATATAACGTGTCGCCATTTTGAAGTACTAAGTTTTGTTTGTTTTCAACAATCAGTGGTAAGTCGATAACTAAACGCCCTACCGCTTCAACACTGGCTAAATCGGTTAGTAGTTTATCCATCTCATCGTATGAAAGAGAGTTACCACTTACTGAATTTTGAAAGCTTTTAGAAGCAATATCGCGGCGTAACTCGGTTGATAAGCGGGCTAGTTGTTGTTGCTCTTGCTCTTTTATAGAAACACGGGTAAATATTGCTGCATTTTGTTCTGCAAACTCAGAAAAACCGCCCGCACGCTTAAGTAAATCAGTAAGCGTTTCACCACGGCGAATGGTGTATGTACCCGGGAATTTCAGTTCGCCTTTTAGCTCTACTTTTACATTTTCTTGCCAGTTAGGAATCGAGAAAATGTTAATGCTGTCTTTACTACGAAGGCTAATATTGTTTTGTGACTCACCTTTTAGAGCACTTTCAAGATCAAATCGTACATGTTCTACCTGAGAGGCATCACCTAAAACAATGCGCGTAATTTCAGCTTGTTTAGTATAAGCCGATTCTAATAAGCCACCTGCTGCCGTTACTAGGTCGGCTACTTCGCCGCTTACGGTCAGCGGGTAAATACCTGGATAAGTGACGTTACCGTTAATTTCAACTAGCTGCATAGCTTGCGCTATTGATGCTTGCTGTTTTAACTTTTCGATAATAGGAAGGAGTAAGTTATGGCGACTAAAAAAGGCATAGTCCTCAGTTTTTAATTCTTGCGCTTGTTCATTAGCTTTACGTTTTGAAATATCAGCAATTGTAAGCGCCTGCCCACTTTCAGTAATGGTTTTTTCTTCTTGATTTATACCAATGTATTTTTCAAACTCTTTTTGCTTAAACTTATGCCATTGCTCAGCTTTAAGTTGCTGCTCTTGTTGCTCTTGGCTTAGCGCCATGTTTTCAAGCGCTGTTTTTTCTATTTCTTTTTCTTCAAAGCGGCTAAATACGATGATTTTGTCATTCGCTTTAAGCGCTAGGTTATTGTCTGCGTTTTTAATAATCGCTTGCGCTACGTCAAATTGGTGGGCTTCTATGTCACCATTAATGTTTGTTTCACGAATTAATAAACCGTAGCTTAAATCTGCCTGTGGGAGTAAATCGCCGCGCACAGACTTAAGTACATCTGAAATGCGTTTACCTTGATACCACTGATAGCTGCCTGGGCGGGCAACAGCACCAATTAGGCTGATTGAGTTTTCGTATTGTGAACTTACCGAATTAAAACGAACTCGGTCGCCATCTTGTGGAATATAGTTAATGTTACTTTTGCTAAAATCAACAGAGAGTATTTCTTTACGCTGATTATTAAAACGCTCAACAACCACGTTTTTAGCATAAGCCTCTGGTTTTAATCCGCCGGCCATGTTTAAAAGTTGTTTAGCCGTTTCACCTTGTTTAAGTTCAAAAATAGCAGGGCGTTTTACAAGGCCTTCAACCGTTACTTGTGAACCAACAGAAGGTACAAATACAACGTCCCCAGGTTTTAATACTATATCTTTACTGCTATCACCTTTGATCAGTAAATCGTATAAATCAAAGTTACTGACCACTTTACCGGCGCGTTTAACTTGAATATTACGAAGAGAAGCAATGTCAGATACACCACCGCTTACAAATAATGCATGCGATACGGTGGTTAAAGACGAAACACTATAGCTACCCGGTTTGTAAGCCTCACCTAATACTAAAATACGCATACTGCGTAACTGCCCAAGCGATACAAACGCTTTTACGCCAATAACTTCTTGCTCTACCTTAGCATTAATAAGCGCTTTTACTTCTGCAAACGTTAAGCCTGCTACTTGGACTGGTGTTAAATCAGGAATGCTAATTCTGCCTTCACGATCGACTGTAACATCAAAACTTTCACTTTCTTTACCATAAAAGTTAATGTTTAACTGATCACCAGGGCCGACTAAATAAGTATCAGGAACTGCTGCGCTTTCATTTGGCATAAAAGTGGTTGGCTCACCGGCAAACAGTGAATAACCAAATGGTTTTAATTCATCTTTTTTTGGATTAAAGCGCTCGTCATCGCTGAGTTCTGCTCGCTGTGGTTCTTCGCGTTCGCCAATCGTTGGCTGATCGGTTTGTGTTTGATTGCTTGGTTGATTTGATCCTGTGATTGAAGAAAGGTCAACACCATACTGCCTAGCTAAGGCTTCTTGCTGTGATTTAGGTAGTTTTTTAAATTGCTCTAGCTGCGAAGCAGTTGGCGTAAAAGCCATAGCGTTGATGCTAAATAAAAGAACAAAAGCACTTAATAATTGTGTAAAAACTTTCACGAGTAGGTATATCCCTAGGTCTACAACCAAAATTGGTGGCTATAATACATTAATCTGAGGCAAATAAAAAAGGGACTTTCGCCCCTTTTGTCATTTTAGTGTCACTAATTTAATGGTTTTGGTTAAAAACTGTAAACTAGTGTAAATGACGTCTCTGTGTCTGTGCTTTCTTTGTCATCAGCAACGTCTGAGTTGTTGGTAACATTAAAAGCCACTTTCATTTGTAGAGAGCCATTAATTTTAGCAAGTAATGCCGTTTCTGAACGTGTTTTAGTGTTCGTGTCACCGTATTCAACCGCCACTAACTGCGTAAAACGTGCATTATCAGAAATTTGCCAATTGTAGTCTAATTTACCAAGGGCAATCACTTCACCTTCAAACTCACCGGCAAGCGGGTTGCCATTTTCGTCTACTTCAGTGCTGTCATCTGGGTACTCAAAGTATTTGTAACCCGGACCAATCTCTGCGCTTAACCACATTGTTTTTTCATTTAACAAACGTAAGCCATAACCCGCTGAAATTACAGATTCGCTTCGGTATGCACCAAAGTAGTCTGAAACGTGTGAACCATAAATGAATAAATGAGAATGCTCTTCATTTAATTTATAGTTACCTTGGGCTGAAATTGAGTACTTTTCGTTTGTGCGTTGAGTAACTTTGTTACCGTTTGCATCGTCAACTTCATCTTCTTTGTAGATACCGTCAAGCTTGTACTCGTTGTTCCAGCTTTCTAGGTTGTGTTGTACTTTAATACCACCTTTAAGCGTTGTTGTTTCAGTGTTACCACTAGTAACAATAGCACCAAGCTCACTGGTAACTTCCCACGTTTTTTGCTCTGCATCTTCAGCGAAAGCGTTAGTCGCAGCAGATGCTGCAACTAACACTGATAAAAGCTTTAATTTCATTAAAAATAACCTATTTAATACTAAAAATTAGTCTTGCTTGTGTAAATGAACATCCATTTGCGGAAATGGAATTGAAATATTTGCGTCGTCTAATGCAATTTTAATATTTTCCATTAATGAAAAATATGTAGGCCAGTAGTCAGCAGCATTAACCCAAGGACGCACAACAAAGTTAACGCTTGAATCACCTAGTTCAGAAACAGCTACGGTATAAGCAGGGTCTGTAAGTAAGCGTGTTTCTGCATCAAGTACTGATTTTAATACTTCTTTTGCCTGACGTAAATCAGCATCGTAACCAACACCAATTACTAAATCGATACGGCGAGTTGATTCGCGCGATACGTTTGTAATCGCACCTGACATAATTTGAGAGTTTGGCACAATAATTACTTTATTATCTGGTGTGCGAAGTTCTGTAGAGAATATTTCGATTTTTTTAACCGTACCAGATTTGCCACCGGCTTCTACAAAATCACCCGATTTAAACGGACGAAGTAAAATGATTAGTACACCCGACGCAAAATTAGACAGTGAACCTTGCAACGCTAAACCTACCGCTAAGCCGGCTGCACCTAAAATAGCAATGAATGACGTTGTTTCAATACCAATTTGCGAAAGCGCCATTAGTACTGTTAATGCAAATACAAGGGTATACACAATACTTGCAACGAAAGAGCCAACCGCTTTATCTACTTGTTTTTTCGCAAAGCCCTTTTCTGTTAAGTTAGAACAAAACTTAGCAACCCTACTGCCTATTAAAAAGATAATAAGCGCAACAACTGCTTGAATACTATAGTGTAAAATTAAGCCTGAGTTATCATTAAGCCAATTAAGTACTGAATCCATGTTTACTCCAAATGTTTTTGATTAGTGTTTTTCCGGATAGTATTATACATTAATTTACAATTTGTTCTCATTTATTAATGAATTCATACTATATATATGGCTTATTATTTATGACTTTTAGCCGCGCATAGCTTGAACAAGCATTACTGAACTTTCGCTGTACGAGAGTGAATTTTTAGATTTTATTTTTAAATTTAATTTTTTTTAATTTAAGGCTTCACAAGGTTTATTATTTTATGTATTATGCGCGCCACACCAAACAAGGTGTGTAGTGGCGGTTGTAGCTCAGTTGGTAGAGCCCCGGATTGTGATTCCGGTTGTCGCGGGTTCAAGCCCCGTCAATCGCCCCATTTTTTCTCCACAACCTTCCCCTGTGAATAAAAACTACACGTTAATCACCATACATAAGCTTTTTTAATCCAATTATATCTTCCATTTGTTAGCCCTATATTATCTTCGATAAATTGATATTGATGATTAAAATTAAATATCATTGAATTTATTATGTATTTCCATTAAAAACCGCTTATTTTCTGTTCAAAACCTATTTTTACTGTAAAATATATCTACACTTTTCAAGATATATAACTAAGTATGATTAAACCGATTCTAAAGCTTTTCCTATGTAGTTATTTAACCGCCCTCAGTTTTAGTTCTATTGCACAAAATATTAACAGCTACAGTCAGTTTTTAATCGATGTACAAAAGTTAGTCTCTGAAAAAAAATATCACCAAGCCTACCAGCTAAGCCACGAACAAAACCAGTATTTAGGCGAGCCCACTTATGATTTTTTGTTAGGCGTTTCTGCTTTAAAGTTAAATCATACTGCTGAGGCTATTTTTGCTTTTGAGCGCACCATTGAAAGCAACCCAAAGTGGTATGAAGCCCGTTTATTTTTAGCTCGCGCTTACATGTTGGTAAAAAACTTTCCTGCTGCACAAAATCAAGCCTTAATACTTATTAACTCATCTATGGCGCCAAACACCATAAAAACCTCTGCACAGGCATTGTTAGATAGGGTCGCTTTACAGAGTAAACGAGCCGGTGATTTTTATTCTCAAAATATTGAGTTTGCGTTAGGTGTTGATGGCAACGTAAATGCAGGCACTACAGAAGATACAATTATAATTCCTGAAATTGGGGAATTTTTGTTATCTCCTGAAAGCAAAAGCACAGATGATAGTTACGCTAAGCTTAATTACTCAGGTAAATACTCTTATCCTATTAACCAACAAAGCACTGTAGTAATAAACGCTAACGCTGGGTGGTACAAATTCGCCGAACTGAGTCAGTATGACCGCGTTAATGCCCATTTTAGTGCTGCATACCATTATGATATTGGAAGTATTAATTGGCACGTTCAGGCTTCAACAACGCCTTTAATACTTGATTCAGAACTTTATAGAGCTGAGTCGGCTATAACCTTGGGGGCTGATTTTGCGTTATCAGACGGTATTACCCTTTTTGCAGCGCTCAGTGGGGGGGAGTTAAACAACCGATTTGACGACAAGCTCGATAATACATTTTATGCGATTAATACTGGAGTAAGTTATTCAACACAGCATTGGTTTAACCGCTTTAGTGTCAATGTTAAAAATGAAGACGCAGACTTAACTCAGGGAGAATTTAATAGTCGCCAAAGCACCAGTGTGTACTACCAAGCCAACACTCAATTAGCCAAAAATTGGCAATTACTTTCACTTGCTGGTTACCAATGGATTAATTATCAAGAAGATCATCCTTTATTTTTGCAAGAACGTGCCGATAATCTACTTATGCTCTCGGCTACTGTTCGCTACTTAGTTAGTCGTGATTTTGCGTTGCAACTAACCACTAACTACCAGGATAAAAGCAGCAATATTGCTTTGTTCGAATACGACCGTTTAGACATTAATTTAAGCGCCTCTTACTCATTTTAATTTAAGGTATTTATGAAACACATACTTCCTATCATTACCGCCTTACTTTGTGTAAATTTTTATGCGCAAGCAAGTGAGCCTGCGGGTAAAACAATTTTGGCCCGTGGTTCTGTATTAGCAACAAATGAGGCAACCCAACAACGTCAATTGCAGCGTCGTGATACTGTTTTTGGTATAGACCGAATAACGACTGGCAACCAAAGTAAAGCGCAGTTTTCAATGTTAGATGGCGGTTTAATTTCTTTAAAAGAAAATTCAGAACTTAATATAGCCAATTACCAGTTTGATAAAAACACACAACAAGGGTCTGCATCTATTGAGTTACTCAAAGGCGGCCTGCGTTCTATATCTGGCGTTATTAAAAAAAATGGCGGTGCTTATGACGTTAAAACCCCTGTAGGGTCAATTGGTATTCGTGGCACGCACTTTGAAGTCCAGTTAGTGGGTAGTGATGTATATATAGCTGTGTGGGATGGGGCTATCGACCTAACACTTACAAATAATAATGTGCTGTCGCTGGGCGATAATGAAGCATTTTCGTTTGCACAAATAACAGGGACTGGTGATGTTTTTACAACAACGCGTGCCGCAGCTGTATTTGATCAAACCGTTGCAACTATTGAGCCTAATAGTGAAAGTGAAGAAACAGAGCAAACTCAAACAGCCTCAACAAACAACGCTATTTTAGAAGATGATAGCACAGCAGCTGCATACTCTGAGCAGCAATTTCAGGCTGTAGATAATGCATCTTTAGTTGACCAAATAGCTCAGCGCCAAGGTATTTTTAACTACAACGCTTCTGATTTTAGTGTGGCTTCAAGTGCAGGAGGCGTCACCGACTTTTCTATGACTATGGCCGTTGATTTTGACAATGGGACAGTGCCCGATGGCGAAATTAGCTTTAATGATGCCGGCGGTACTTGGTATGCGGCGTACAGTGGTTTAATAAATCTGAGTAAACTAGATTTAGCTATTACGTTTGCCTCATACGGAAACAATAAAGCACAAGGTGACATAGACGCGGTGTTTTTGAATGACCTAGATACCATTATTGGTAACTTTCAGCTTAATGAAATTAATAATCCAGATGTAAACGCGAGCGGCTCTTTTATATTAGAACCGTAAACACATTGGATAGGCCGCTTTTATTTTGGAGTATTAAATAATGACCGCAAAAAAACACCTTTTGCTTGGTTCAATGATGTTTGCATTAAGTGCTTGTGGAGGCTCAGATGAGCAACAACCTCAAGCGCAAGCGCCTACATCTTCAGTTAACCCACCAGCAGTTGCAAGTTATTTAAATTTAGCGGGCGTTTTAGCCAGTAATAAAACAACACAAATACAGGTTTTAGGTGAAAATACCGCGAGTCGCGGCGCTGTGGGCTCAGCACTAGCAAACTCGCAAGCTACTATTGGCTTTACTCAAACAGAAACAGTACAGGGTAATGTTTCATTTTTACTTAACGCCCGCGATCCCGACGGCATTAGCGAAATAAACTTAGTATTGCCAAGTGTTAATAAAAGCCTGCCTATTTGCTCATCTGATTGTGGTAATGAATACGAGCGTTCTGTTATTGGCCTTAGCCCATCTATGTATGGTGCTACTGCCGGAGAGTTACGTTTAGAAATATGGATAACAGATACACTCCAAAACCAAGTACTTGCCGATGCAATTACGTTTAGCTGGCAACCTCATCAAATTGAGGGAGTGACAGCTCAACGCGAAGATCAAGGTATTAACCTTACTTGGCAAGCGAACACTGAGCTAAACCGTTATAACGTGTACATTGCCACCCAACCGGGAGTGTCGCCTTCTAATGTTGATGAACTTGAAAATGGCCAACAATTTTTAAGCATTTCGAACCCTTTTTTTACAATACCAAATACGATTATAAACAAAAGCTACCAAGCTCTTATAACAGGTGTAGATGGCAGTGGTGAAAGTGGGTTTTCTAACTTAATAAACATTGCTCCCGTAGGCGGAGAACTTGCTTTTGCCCCAACAGCTAACAACGATATATTTGAAATTGATGAAGATACTACCCTTCAAGGTAATATACTAACAAACGATGCGAATCCGTATAGCGGACAACTGCGTGCAAATACACAAGTATTAGTAGCCCCTTCGCATGGCACAGTAACTATGACCGAATCGGGTAACTTTACTTATCAGCCTGCGTTTAACTTTAATGGTGAAGATGCATTTAGCTATCAAATTATTAACGAGCTAGGCAGAACCGACACCGCGGTTGTGGCAATAACTATCAACCCAATTAATGATGCGCCTACTGCCCTAAACAATACCTATAGTATTTCAAGTGATGGTACGTTAACTGTTTCAGCTCCCGGTTTGTTAGGTAATGATAGCGATGTTGATTTAGATGAACTTACGGTTGATGTAGCGCCTGTTAATGAGCCGCTGCGCGGACAGCTAACCTTATTTGCTGACGGTAGCTTTGAATACCAAGGCGAACCAAATATGCAAGGTGAAGATAACTTTCAATATAAAGTTATTGATAACCAAGGCGGTGAAGCTACAGCAAGTGTATTTATTGTAAGCACCAATACTAACTCGGCCCCCGTTGCTAATAACGATAGTTATAACGTAAACGAAGATAATACGCTTGTTGTCTCTGCTGAAAATGGGGTACTTAGTAATGATATCGATCCTAACGGTGACACATTTACGGTAGACGACACCTTTATAGTTGCCCCTACTCACGGGCAACTTTTGCTTAGCATTGATGGCAGCTTTAGTTACATACCTGATGCTAACTTTAATGGGGTAGATCAGTTTCAATACGCAGCCATTGACTCTTTAGGTGCGAGTGCAACAGCGACTGTCACTATCATTGTAAATAGCCAGCCAGATAACCCGGTTGCGCAAAACGATGCATATCAGTTTAGCCGAAACAATCTATTTTCAGCCTCAGCTGAAAGTGGCCTACTAGCCAACGACTTTAATATAGAAACTGGCGAACTTACTGTTAACACCACACCTGTTACAGTGCCTCAAAACGGCACGCTCAATTTAAATAGTGATGGTTCATTTACTTATCAACCTAATAGTGATTTTTCTGGTGTTGATAGCTTTTCTTATTCAATTTCAAATGAGCAGGGCCTTACCGCAACCGCTCAAGTAATCCTGAGTGAAAGTGGAAATAACACCTTCCCTGCAGCAAGCGATGATCAGTTCACCATAGCCGAAGATAGCAGCGCAAAACTGTTTAATGTATTAGCAAATGACACCGATGCTGACGGCGATACCATTACACTATTTAATGTAAATAGCACACTTGGCTCAGCAAGCATTGTTAATGGGCAAATTGAATATACCCCGCCTGCCAACTTTTCTGGCCAAACTGTTCTTACCTACAGTATTACTGATGGGTATGAAAATGGATCGCCTGGTGAAAAAGACAGTTCTGCCAGCGTTACAATTACTGTAACGCCTGTAAATGACGCGCCAGTTGCAAATACTGACCTCATTACAATTAATGAAGATGCACTTACATTATTCGTTAACGTGTTAGCTAATGATTCAGATATTGATGGCGACAGCTTAATATTAAGCGAAGTCTCTGCAAATAGTGGCACTGCACTAATTGTTGAGAATCAAATTCAATACACGCCTGCTGCCAATGCAAACGGTGTAGCAACGGTAACTTATTCAATAACAGATGCGCAAAATGCAAGTGCGACTTCAACACTAAGCATTACTATTTTACCAATCAACGACGCCCCCGTTGCCACTGCCGATACCGCAACCATGGATGAAGATGCAGCGCCTATTAATATTGATGTACTGGCAAACGATTCAGACGTGGATGGCGACAGCTTAGTAATAAATACTGCGAGTGCAGATATAGGCACGGCAACTATTGTTAATAACCAAATTCAGTACACGCCGGCTGCTAATGCAAATGGTGTAGCAACGGTGACTTACACTGCAAGTGATAACAACGGTGGAACGGCTAGCAGTACATTAGCGATTACTATCAACCCAATCAACGATGCGCCAGTTGCGACTGCTGATACTGCAACCATGGATGAGGACGCTGCACCCATTACTACTGATGTACTGGCTAACGATTCAGACGTGGATGGCGACAGCTTAGTAATAAATACTGCGAGTGCAGATATAGGCACAGCAACTATTGTAAACAACCAAATTCAGTACACGCCTGCTGCTAATGCAAATGGTGTTGCAACGGTAACTTACACCATAAGTGATAACAATGCTGGCACGGCTAGCAGTACATTAGCGATTACCATTAATCCAATAAACGACGCCCCCGTAGCTAACGCCGATACTGCAACCATGGATGAGGACGCTGCATCCATTACCATTGATGTACTGGCGAATGATTCAGACGTGGATGGCGACAGCTTAGTAATAAACACTGCGAGTGCTGATATAGGCACGGCAACTATTGTAAACAACCAAATTCAGTACACGCCTGCTGCCAATGCAAATGGTGTTGCAACGGTAACTTACACTACAATTGATAACAACGGTGGAACGGCTAGCAGTACATTAGCGATTACTATCAACCCAATCAACGATGCGCCCGTTGCTACCGCCGATACTGCAACCATGGATGAAGATGCTGCACCCATTACTACTGATGTACTGGCTAACGATTCAGACGTGGATGGCGACAGCTTAGTGATCAGTAATGTCACTGCCGATGTAGGCACGGCAACTATTATAAACAACCAAATTCAGTACACGCCTGCTGCTAATGCAAACGGCGTGGCAACAGTGACTTACACTGCAAGTGATAATAATGGTGGCACGGCTAGCAGCACATTAGCCATTACAGTTGCCCCGATAAACGACGCCCCCGTTGCTACCGCCGATACTGCAACCATGGATGAAGACGCTGCGCCTATTACTATTGATGTACTGGCAAACGATTCAGACGTGGATGGCGACAGCTTAGTAATAAATACTGCGCGTGCAGATATAGGCACAGCAACTATTGTTAATAACCAAATTCAGTACACGCCAGCGGCTAATGCAAATGGTGTAGCAACTGTGACTTACACCATAAGTGATAACAATGCTGGCACGGCTAGCAGCACATTAGCGATTACCGTCAACCCAGTAAACGATGCACCAGCGGTAGCTGAACAAAGCTTTAGTATTAATGAAGATGCAACTGATTCCGACACAATTGGAACCATTGTTGCCACTGATATTGAAAATCAAGATTTAACCTATGCACTAGCCGGCGGTGATTTTGCTTTATTTAACTTAAATGCATCATCTGGCATTTTAAGCGTGAATGGCGAAACCCCTTTTGACTATGAAACAAAAACTCAATATATATTAAATATTCAAGTAACAGATAACGGCACTCCTAATGAAACCACAACAGTTAATATCACGGTTAATATCCTTGATGTTACCGAGCCGCTAATCCCTGTTGAAGATGCATCATTTGGTCGCCCTGTTTCAGGGCCGCTCGATTTAGGTAGTGTATTTTCAAGCGGGCAATTTAACGACAGCTTAGCGCTTAATAACAACCTATATTTTGTGGGCTTTACCAATAATGCTGATAAAGACATTCTTGTTGTTTCGTACACAAATAACGGCGATGCAAATACCGCGTTTAATAGCACAGGCACCAAAACACTTGATTTAGAGCAAGATGAAGAAGCCACCGCCATTATTTCCGATGGCACCGATTTATTTATTGCCTATTCTAGTTTTGATGGCAGTAATAATGAAGCGTGTGTACTTAAAATGGATCTTGCAGGGACATTAAGAACCGGCTCAGATGATGACGATGATGATGACGTTGAAAGTAGTACCGGCATACAATGTACAACGCTAAACAGTACCACCTTTATTAATGACCTTGAAATTGACGGTAATAAATTACTTGCTGTAGGCAAACACTTTGATGGTACTCAAACCGATAGCCTGTGGGTACATTATAAAACCGACGACTTGTCATTTGAAAACTCTACCCCCGCAATTGTTGATGTCAGTGGCGCTAATCGTGATGATGAAGGCTACGCAGTTAAAAACTTTGAAAACTCAGACTATTTAGTTGTGGGTAGCGTTACCGATGCTGATGGCACTAAAAACTCGCTAATACGTTATTTAAAAGCAAATGGAGATAACGACGGTAGTTTTAATGGGGGCGATACGCTTATCATTAACTTATCAAGCGACTTAGGCCAGCCAGGTAACAACAAAGACGATGAGTTATTTGCCATTGGTGGTTTAGCTGATTCTAATTTTACTGCTTTTGCAGGTGGTTATGTAACAAGAAACTCAGGCGAAAAAGATGCGGTTGTGTTAGCCATTGATAAAAATGGCGAGCTTGTAACTAGTTTTGATACCGACGGAATTGCAATTTATAACATTGATGGCAACAGCGGTGCGGGTAATGGCGGCGCTCAAATAACTGGTATTCAGTACGAACCGATTAAAAATGAAATAATGCTCTCGGGCACAACAGGCGTACCTATTTCAGAGCAAATATTCACAGCACGTGTAATAAGCTCAACAGGTGCACTTGATGATAATTACGGTGAATCTGGAATTAACATTCTGGCTGATTTAGATGCTAAGCAAGTTATAAATACAGCATCTATCGACTCTAACGATACCTTGTGGGTCGCTGGCATTAATGACGACACCAACGCTAAACCATTTATTGGAGCTTTAACCGATCAGGCCGCATTATTTACTAATTTCAATAACACAGGTTATTTAACACTTGATGAAATAACCGATGCATCAAACGATCAATCAATAAAACTGATACAACTTAGTAATGGCGCTCAAGCAGGTAAATATATGCTTGCCTCAACAGCCGAAACTAACGGTGTAATAAAATTGGTATTAACACGCTTTACCAGCACAGGAGCAATTGACACAGGCTTTAGTGAAACGGGCCATAAAGAAATTGCCATTGAGTTAAACTCACAACACATTGCGTTAGCTGAATTAAACAATGGCAACTTATTACTTGCTGGTACTAAAAAAACCACCAATGGCTCGCAAGGCTTTGTAGCCAAAGTAGACCAAAACGGCTCCCTCGACACAGCATTTGCAAGCGACGGCATTTATGTAACTAATATTGAAAATACCGAAGCGCTTACTTTAGAAGATGTAGCAATAACCAATAGCAACAATATTGTTGCAGTTGGTACTGCAACGCAATCTGCAAATACACAATCATTTGCAATGATGCTTACGGCTCAAGGAGTACTTGCTACAAACTTTGGCACTGAAGGTATTTTATTAGGGCTAAACGATGAGTATTTTTCTAAAGTTCACATTAATAACGATGAAATTTTTATTGCTGGTAAATTAGTAATAGGTGCTGACTCAGCATTAGTTGCGCTCAAACTTAACTTAACCGGCAATGAGTTATTTAGATACTCAGGCACCGATACGCCTAACATTAATAATAAAGTAGCAAGCATACTGACCGACTCATCAGGCGCTATCTATTTAGTGGCAAACCTAGTTGGTACACCTGATAAAGCGAATGTTGTTCGCTTGCTTTCTTCAGGTACGCTAGATACAAGCTTCGCTGAAAATGGCGTTGGCCAATACAGTTTAGCTGCAACCGGCAATACTTTAATTAAAGATGCCAAGCTTGATACCACTAATAAACTTGTATTTGTAGGCGTTGGTAACAACCAAGGCGTCATTGCACGTATAACTGTAAATGGTGAACTTGATAGTGTATTTGGGACTGGTGGCGTTGGTTATTATCAAACCAACCTGTGTACAAACTCACTCACATTTAGCTCCGTTATTTTACAAAGCGATACTCAGGTGGTTGTAAGTAGCATTTGCGATAATGGTAACTCTAATGATGTGAGTGTATCTAAATTTGATTTTTATCCCGATGGAGTTGAGCCATAAATGAAAGTCGAATTATTTGGAGTTAGGGGCTCAATGCCAACACCTGGTAGCGATACACATCGATTTGGTGGCAACACATCTTGCACCTATGTAACACAAAATAATGGCAATGCGCTGATATTAGATTCGGGTACCGGTATAGCAAAACTTGGAGAGAGATTACTCGAACAACAAAGCCCAATCTGTATTTTGCTCACTCATAATCATTGGGATCATATTCAGGGCTTTCCTTTTTTTAAACCGATATATCAACCACATCGCGATATAACTATTGTTACAGGTAATGTTGACGATAAAAACACTCAACGCGCTATCTTAGAACAAATGAGTGGCTCTTATTTTCCTGTACGCCATCAAGATTTACCTTCAAATATTACGCTCAATACAGAGCTTACGGCGCAGACGCAATTTAACCTTAATGGTTTTTCTGTATCTACCGCCCCGCTAAATCATCCTGGTGGCGGAACTGCTTATTGCTTATTTGCTGATGGCGCTAAGGTAGCATATGTAACCGATAACGAACTTAACCCACCTTTGCAAACTACCACAAGTATGAGCGTGTGGACTGCATTTATTGAAGGAGCAGACCTACTAATACATGACGCTCAGCTTATTGATGCTGACTTACCATTAAAACATGGTTGGGGCCATAGCACTATTGACCAAGTTGCACAGCTTGCAATAAACGCAAAAGTTAAAAACATGGTGATAATCAGTCATGATCCTGCAAGAACCGATGAGCAATTAAGCGAAATAGAAAGCTACTTACAAACCAGCTACGGCAACGATGTATGTATTGAATGTGGTCGAGAGGGGCGCGTTTTTGAATTTTAAATGCCCTAGGAGCTTTGAGCATTAGCCTATTAAAAAAAATAACATCAAAGCATTTTTATATTGGTGTATTGATCACATTATTCGTAGCATCTATCGAGTTTTTTTCAACAGGTGCGGTAGCTAAACTTCTTAACCGAGTTGAGGGGATTATTTACGATTCACGCTTACAGCTAACCCTCGCAGACACACCAAGAAAAGTAAATGAATCTGTAGTTATTATCGACATTGATGAAAAAAGCATGCAAGAACAAGGGCGTTTCCCTTGGAGCCGTTCAAAAGTGGCTGATCTTGTCACTAAATTGACTGACGCTGGCGTCATTGTTATTGCCTTCGATATATTTTTTTCGGAGCCCGAAGTAAACCCGGTCACTAAAATCATGGATGAACTTCCTGGCTTTTCGGCAAAATATGCGACCCCGCTTTCGACAATAAAACAACAAGTAGACGCCGATACAAAATTAGCTAAAGCGCTGGCAAAAAACGATATTACCTTGGGGTTTTTATTAATTAACGATGAATTAAGTGATCATAATGCGCCAGCTAAAAGCAGCGTAATTTGGCAAGAAGATGAACAAACAAACTCGCAAATTAATGACTACCCTGGCGCTATTATAAATATTGCTAAATTACAAAATGTTGCTGCTGGCCATGGTTTTATTAATGCACATAGTGATGAAGATGGCTTTATAAGAAAAGCAGCATTGGTAAACCGTGTAGGTAACACCCTTTACCCTTCTTTAGCGCTTGAAGCCGCCCGTTTATATACATTAGCCAACACAATAGAAACACGTTCAAATACATCAAATGGCATCACCCTGTTTGAAGGCATTAAGCTTCACAATAAATGGATTCAAACCGATGAATACGGACAAATTCTTATTCCTTATAAAGGCGGCGCTCGCAGCTTTGCGTATTACTCAGCAACCGATGTGCTGACCCAGAAAGTTGGTTTAAAAGAGCTAGAAGGCAGCGTCGCGTTTATTGGCACCTCTGCAGTAGGATTGGCTGACTTGCGCGCTACACCAGTAGGCTTGCAATACCCGGGAGTTGAAGTGCATGCCAATATATTTGAAGGACTAATGAACCCACAGCTACTTCCTTCAAAACCGAGTTGGTCACTTGGCGCCAGTTTGGTCATTATTATTATTACTGGCCTTGCCCTGTCGTTTTTTAGCATTGGTAAAACCGCACGCTTTATTTTGGCACTCTCAATTATTGTTGCAAGCGTTAATGTCGCTATAAATTTTTATTTGTGGTCGGTACAAAAAGTCAGCCTTCCTTTATTTATGACCTTATTACTAACCACTCTTTTAGCCAGCTATTACATTATTATTGGCTCTATTGCTGAAATGAAACACAGCAAAAAAATAAAAACGATGTTTGACCAATACGTGCCACCCGAGCGTATAAATCAGCTTATAGAACAAAGCGGTAATTTAGTTCAAAATAGTGAACGCAGAAACATGACTGTTTTATTTGCCGATATAAGAGGTTTTACGTCACTCTCTGAAAGCATGTCGGCTCACCAATTAAGTGAATATTTAAATCAATATTTAAGCGCTATTACTAAAATAATATTCGATAACACTGGCACAATAGACAAATACGTTGGCGATATGGTGATGGCATTTTGGAATGCCCCATTAATAGATAAAGACCACGCCCAACACGGGGTAGAAGCGGCTCTAGCAATCACTGATGGCCTAGCGGAAATTAACTCACAGTTTGCAAAGCAAAACCTTCCAGCAATTAGTATTGGGGTTGGCTTAAGCTCTGGTGATATGAATGTGGGTGACATGGGGTCAATGTACCGTAAAGCGTATACCGTATTAGGGGATGCAGTTAACTTAGGGGCAAGAGTCGAAAGCTTGACCAAGTTTTATGGTGTCGCTATTCTGGTTACCGAAGATACAATGCAGGCATGCTCGGGGATCTCTTTTAGGCTCATTGATAAAGTGCAGGTGGTGGGGAAAACAACTTCAATTGCACTATATGAACCCATAAATTATACGAATAAACTAAGCAAAATACAGCTGAACGAAATAGATAACTCGCTAAAAGCCATCACGCTTTTTCATAATAAAGAATGGGAAAGTGCGCTTAGTTTATTTAAGCAATTAGAAAGTAACGCTGTATTAAACGCAGACGTTTACCGTATTTATATTGAACGAATACAAAGTACAGATATACAAACACTCGCTAAGGATTGGAATGGTGCCTTCATACATACAAAAAAGTAGCAAAAATATGCCACAGCACATTAAAGACAGAACAAACCTTCAGCACTTTATCGATATTAGTATTCGTCTTACTACCGAAAAAGAGCCACAACTGCTGTTGGACGAAATTTTACAAGTTGTGATGTCTATCGCTAATTCAGATGCCGGCAGTATTTATTCGATTACAGAAGAAGATCAGCTTAAGTTTGAAACCGTGATCAACAAGTCACTTAACTTATACTTAGGTGGTGGTTCAGATCGTTTTGTTAGCTTTCCTAATATTAATTTGTATATCGATGGTAAACCAAACCAAAGAGCAATAGTTGCCCATGCCGTTAACTCAGGAAAAGTAATTAATATTCCTGATGTTTACGCAGCACTGCCTTTTGACATGAGCGCCGCGCGTGAAATGGACGCCCGCACGGGTTACCGTACGCAATCAATGCTGACTATTCCTTTAAAAGATCACCAAGATGATATTTTAGGGGTTATTCAGTTAATAAACGTGAAAGATGAAAAAAATAATATCATTCCGTTTAGCGAAGGGTTAGTGACGCTAATACGCTCGTTTGCTTCATTAGGGGCTATTGCATTAACTAACTCATCGCTGATTAAAGAGATGGAAGAGTTGTTTTCTACTTTTGCTGAAACCATTGCAATGGCCATAGACGAAAAGTCTCCTCATACCGGTGGGCACTGTAAGCGTGTACCAGCATTAACGCTAATGCTGGCCGATGCAGTAAATGAAGTGAGCAAGGGTCCATTAGCGTCATTTTCTATGAGTGACTCAGACCGACACCAACTCGACATCGCAGGCTGGTTACATGACTGTGGAAAAATCGCCACCCCCGATCACATCATGGAAAAAGCGACTAAATTAGAAACTATTTTTGATCGTATTAACTACATAGACGCTAAGTTTGAAATTATTAGCCGAGATCTAAAAATTGCTTATCAAGAACAAATCATCTCAGCAATGAAAAATAACAAGCCCGTAGAGGTGAAGCAACTAGAACGGCTACTCGATACCGAGCTTAAACAAGTTGCACTTGATCGCGCCTTATTACAGCGCATTAATGTGGGTGGGGAATTTTTAGGTGATAAAGAACTTGCCCAAATAGAACGTATTGCAAAACACTACCACTTAGTGATTAATGACAAAAGTACACCATTACTTAACGATGATGAGGTTGAAAACCTGTCAATACGAAGAGGTACGCTTACCGCTGGCGAGCATGATGTCATGAAGCGTCATATGGATGTAACCAAAAATATTTTAGATGCCCTGCCGTTCCCTAAACACTTAAGTAAAGTATCTGAGTATGCATTGGGGCACCACGAAAAACTTGATGGAACGGGTTACCCAAGAGGTCTCACTAAAGAGCAAATGTCGGTGCCCGCACGATTAATGGCAATTACCGATATATTTGAAGCACTTTCAGCGGTAGATAGACCTTATAAAAAGGCAAAACCAGTGAGCCAATGCTTATTTATACTCGGTACTATGGTTGAGAAAAACCACCTAGATCCTGATATTTTTGCTGTATTTATCGAATCAGGCCTGTACAAAAATTACATTAGTGAATATGCAAACCCTGAACAACTTGATGACATAGATCTGAATAACTTACCTGGATATAAACCAATCCGTTAATGCCCCACTAAAATTAACGACTATAAAATGGGTAATACTAAACAAAAAAATGCCACCTTACGGTGGCATTTACACACGGGGTTATTTCTACTTATAGAAATCCTTTTACTTTTTATTTGGTTTTTAGTGTTGTTTTATTAACAAAAAATATGTGGCAAAGGTAGCACTTAGTCCTTGCTGTATCAATAGCAAAAAGAAAAGTTCATAGTTTCGCCATATTTTTGTAATAAAAAAACGTTAACGCACGCCATGAACATGAGTGTTATATCGCGGCTTGCGATTAAATTTTAATACATACGTACTTTTCTTCTAGGTATTCATCTAGCCCTTGATGCCCCCCTTCACGCCCTAAGCCAGACTGTTTTACCCCACCAAACGGAGCAACTGGGTTTGATATAACCCCTTCATTTACGCCTATCATGCCAAATTCAAGTCCTTCACTGATACGGTAAACTTGTTTTAAACTTTGGCTATAAAAATAGGCGGCTAAGCCATAGGGTACGTCGTTAGCAAGCGCAAGTACCTCTGCCTCTTCGTCAAAGGGTATTACTGTTAATACAGGGCCAAATACTTCTTCGTGGTATATGTCCATTGTGGTATTAACGTTAGTAATAATAAGCGGGTTTTGAAAGCTCCCCCCTAAATCGCTGTTATCGCCAATTAAGCTAGCGCCTTTATTTAGCGCGTCCTGAATTAAATCTTGTACTTTTTGCTTAGCTTTTGGGTAAATTAGCGGCCCAATATCCACATTTTCTTCAAAGCCATTGGCTACTTTGAGTGCCGCAACCTTAGGTGTAATTTTCGACAATACTTTATCAATAACGCTACGTTGAATAAAAATACGGTTTGCAGCAACGCACGCTTGGCCGCTGTTTCTAAATTTAGCTGCCATAAGGCCCTCAATCGCATCATCAAGATCCGCATTATCAAAAATGATAAACGGCGCATTGCCACCTAACTCCATTGAGGTACGCTTAACCGTGTCGGCACATTGCTTAAGTAATTGGCTACCAACACCTGTAGAGCCGGTAAAAGTAAACTTGCGGACAATGTGTGAGTCGGTGAGTATTTTCCCCACTGTTTTAGCGTCTTGCGATACAAGTACATTAAATGCCCCTTTAACGAAGCCAGCTTGGTCGGCTAGGTATGCTAATGCAATAGCGCATAGCGGCGTATGCTCAGAAGGCTTTAATATAAAACTACAGCCGGCAGCATAAGCAGGCGCTACTTTACGTGTCACCATTGCAACAGGGAAGTTCCAAGGTGTAATGCCAGCTACAACGCCTACAGGTTGCTTAAAACTGGTTAAACGGTGGTTATTGTCGGTAGGTGGGATCACATCGCCATAACTTCGCTTGGCTTCTTCTGCAAACCATTTTATAAACCCTGCACCGTAATCTATTTCGCCCAGCGACTCTTTTAGCGGCTTACCTTGCTCTTTGGTCATTAGTTCAGCTAATGTTTGCTTGTGCTTTATTACCAATTCGTACCAGCGCATGAGCGTTTCACTGCGCTCAGTGGCATTAGTCGTTTTTAATTTTACAAAAGCGCCCTGTGCAGCTGTTATGGCGCTATTTACACCTTGCTCGTCTATATCACTTACTTCAACAATACTTTTTTCGGTAGCGGGATCGTCAACGCTAAAGCGTTGGTTAGTTTTATAAAATTCACCATTAATAAACGAGTCACAAAAAATTAGATTACTCAAAATAAACCTCCAAAATTACGTTTTAAGGTGTTAGCTTTTAATGCGTGGCATAGAGCCAAGGCTAACTCTTTACGTCTACAAAAAACTTACGAGCTTTACTCGTCACGCCTACAATTTACAAACAAAAAAGCCGCTGTATTAAACAGCGGCTTTTAATATAATAGTCGTTAATTAAAAACTAATGCTCTTCATTAACGATATTGAGATTGTACTTAGGTATTTCAACCACTAAGTCTTCATCTCTAATTATCGCTTGGCAACCAAGGCGCGATTCAGGCTCTAAGCCCCACGCTTTGTCTAGCATGTCGTCTTCTAGGTCGTCACTTTCGTCAAGTGAATCAAACCCTTCACGAATAACTAAATGACACGTAGTACACGCACACGACTTTTCACATGCGTGTGGAATGCTTATGCCATTTTTAAGCGCCGCGTCGAGTACAGTTTGCCCCTCTGGTGCTTCAATTGCAGCGCCGTCAGGACACAATTCAGGATGTGGAAGAAAAACAATTTGTGGCATTCTAATCTCTCTTAAATGTTGTCTACTGACTGACCCGTTAGGGCTTTTTTAATTGATGCATCCATTCTGCGCGATGCAAATTCACTACTGGCATTATCTACTTTTTCGATAGCCGCTTTAATTTCGCTAGGTTGCTGTGCATTTTCGCGCACTTTTACCAGCTCTGCAATTTCAGCTCTTAAATTTGTAAGTTGTGTGTCGTCAAGTAATGCGCCATCGGCATCTAACGAAGCATTTAGTGCTTCAATAACACGAAGAGCTTCAACTTGTTGCTCTTTAAGCATACGCGCTTGCATGTCGTCTTTTGCGTTGCTCATCGACTCTTTTAACATGTTAGCTACCTGATCATCAGATAAACCAAACGACGGTTTAACCTGAATTTCAGCTTGCACACCCGTTGATTTTTCCATAGCTGAAACACTTAATAAGCCATCAGCATCAACTTTAAAGGTTACTCTGATATGTGCAGCACCAGCTGCCATTGGTGGAATACCTTTTAAACTAAATTTAGCAAGCGAACGACAGTCATCAACGAGTTCACGCTCACCCTGCAGTACATGTAAAGACATGGCTGTTTGGCCATCTTTAAACGTTGTAAATTCTTGAGCGCGCGCTACCGGAATAGTGGTATTACGCGGAATGATTTTTTCAACCAAACCGCCCATGGTTTCAAGTCCAAGCGACAGTGGCAGTACATCTAGCAATAACATGTCTGAGTCTGGCTTATTGCCAATGAGCACGTCGGCTTGAAGCGCTGCACCCAATGCAACAACCCGATCTGGGTCAATTGAAGTGAGCGGTTCTTTATCAAAAAAGCTATGTACTTGGCTACGTACCAGTGGCATACGCGTTGAACCGCCGACCATAATAACTTGTAAAACTTCTTCGTTTTCAATGCCAGCATCTTTTACAGCACGACGACATGAACGCAGCGTTTTTTTAACCAGCGGCATCGCCATTTCGTCAAATGTTTCGCGCGTTACTTCTACCGTGTGGTTTTGCCCGTCAAACTCAAGCCCTACATTTACTTTTGCGTACTGGCTTAACGCTTCTTTACAGGCTTTTGCTTTATTAATAAATAAACGTAAAACCGAAGGTGATAACGCCGACACACCTGTTTGCTGCTTAAAGTAGTCAACGAGTAGTGAATCAAAGTCGTCACCCCCTAAGCTTGAATCGCCGCCCGTTGCCATTACTTCAAAAACACCTTGTTGTAAACGAAGAACAGAAATATCAAATGTACCACCGCCTAAGTCGTAAACTGCAATGATCCCTTCTTGGCCCGAGTCTAAGCCATAGGCAACAGCCGCCGCGGTTGGCTCATTTAACAAACGCAATACGTTAATACCAGCAAGTTCTGCTGCATCTTTGGTACTTTGACGCTGAGCATCATCAAAATACGCAGGAACGGTAATAACAGCCCCTAAAATTTCTTGATTACCAAAACTTTGTTCTGCACGCGCTTTTAACGCCGCTAAGATATGGCTTGATGCTTTAACTGGGCTGATTTTTCCGGCCTCTGTTTGAATTGCAAGCGAGCCATTATCTTCACAAAATTGATACGGTAGTTGGCCGTAGCTTTGCTCTATTTCAGCTTGTGTTTTACCTAAAAAACGCTTTACCGAAATAAGCGTATTAGCAGGGTCTTGTGTTGCAGCTTGAGCTGCCTCTGAACCCACAGTAATACCACCGGCTTGGTAACGAACAACCGACGGTAGCATCGCAGCCCCTAACTCATCCGTTAAGGTGCGCGCTTCGCCGCTTTGCACGGTAGCCACTAATGAATTAGTCGTGCCAAGGTCAATACCTATGGCTAGTTTATGTTCGTGTGGTGCCGCGCTTTGCCCCGGCTCAGCAATTTGCAATAATGCCATAATGCTCTTTAAACTCGTTTTGCTCGCTTTGCAGCAAGTAATTAATCGTCAAATAAACTGTCTTCAATGCGTTCTAGTTCGTCACGTAACTTATAAACAAACTTCAGTTTACGAATATTATCAGCCGCCAATTGATACTGTTGCTCGTCGTTACTTGCTAACTGCTCTGCAAGCTGTGCACTGTATTGCTCGTTAAGTTGTTTTATTTGTTTTTCAAAATTAGCAATGGCCGCATCTGGGTCGCTTGCAGATGCAAGCTCTTCGAGCTCTTCACGCAATTCCATTTGCTGCATTAAAAACATAGGATCTTGCAGCGTTTGTTGCTCAGCGCGAATATCAACCCCTAGCTCACTTAACATATACTCAGCACGTTTAACGGGATGCTTAAGTGTTTGCAAGGCATCGTTAATTTCAGCAGCACTTTGCACCGACATTAACTTATCACGGCTGCTTGCATTGGCATGGCGGTCGGGGTGAACAGCACGCTGTAATTCTAGGTAATTTTTATTAATCGTTGTTAAATCAATATTATAATCAACGGGCACTGCAAATAATTCAAAGTAACGCATAGCTTCAACCAGTAATATTCAGAAATAACAAAGCCCTACAGTTGCAGGGCTTCAAAATACAATTACACGTAGCAATTAAACGGTAAAGCTTTCGCCACAACCACACTCATCAGCTTGATTAGGGTTATTAAATTTAAACCCTTCATTTAAACCTTCTTTAGTGTAGTCGAGCTCTGTGCCGTCAATGTAAACTAAGCTTTTTGCGTCAACTATTAAAGTAACGCCTTTAGCTGCAAACGTTTCATCGTCTTCGTTTAACTCGTCAACAAACTCAAGTACATAAGCAAGACCTGAACAGCCCGTCGTTTTAATGCCAACGCGCAGACCTAACCCTTTGCCGCGGTTTGCTAAAAATGATTGTACGCGGTTTGCTGCCGCATCTGTCAATGTCACTGCCATGAGTTTCTCTTCTTACTTCGCTTGTTTGCTTTTGTAGTCTGCAATTGCTGCTTGAATTGCATCTTCGGCTAAAATTGAACAGTGAATTTTCACTGGTGGTAATTCTAGCTCAGCACTGATATCCGTGTTTTTGATTGTTGCTGCTTCGTCGAGTGTTTTACCTTTAACCCACTCTGTTACAAGTGAAGAAGAAGCAATTGCGCTACCACAACCATAGGTTTTGAATTTCGCATCTTCAATAACGCCTTCAGACGATACTTTAATTTGCAATTTCATTACGTCACCACATGCTGGTGCGCCTACCATACCCGTTGCCACTGACGGATCGTTTTTGTCTAGAGCACCTACGTTACGTGGGTTTTCTACGTGGTCGATTACTTTATCACTGTACGCCATAATTCTATCCTCATTACCTGCTAGGGTATGTGCTTACATCACTAATTATTAGTGGTGAGCCCATTCAACTGAATCTAAATCAATACCTTCTTGATGCATCTCCCAAAGTGGAGACATTTCACGTAGGCGACCGATAGAGTTTTTCATTAATTCAACGGTGTAATCAATCTCTTCTTCGGTAGTAAAACGACCAATACTGAAACGAATTGAGCTGTGTGCTAATTCGTCGTTACGGCCAAGTGCACGTAAAACATAAGAAGGCTCTAAGCTTGCAGATGTACAGGCTGAACCTGACGATACCGCAATGTCTTTTACTGCCATAAGTAACGATTCACCTTCAACAAAGTTAAAGCTGATGTTCACAATACCCGGTACTGACTGGTCTTGTGTGCCGTTAAAGTACACTTCGTCCATATCAGCCATAATGCCGTCAATTAGGCGTTTACGTAATGCGCTGATGTGTGCAAAATCTTTTTCAAAATCTTCTTTTGCGATTCTAAATGCAGTCCCCATGCCCACCAACTGGTGCGTTGCAAGTGTGCCAGAACGCATACCACGCTCATGACCGCCACCGTGCATTTGCGCTTCTAAACGAGCGCGTGGTTTACGACGAACGTAAAGCGCACCAACACCTTTAGGACCATACGCTTTATGCGCAGAGAACGACATAAAATCAACTTTAAGTTGTTGTACGTCAATTAGCACTTTACCCGCGCTTTGCGCTGCATCTACATGGAACATAATTTTACGTTCACGACACATTTCGCCAATAGTCGCGATGTCTTGAATTACACCTAGCTCGTTATTCACGTGCATGATGCTGACAAGTACTGTGTCATCACGCATTGTGTCTGCTAGCTTTTGCAGATCAAGAAGGCCGTTTTCTTCAACGTCCATGTAGGTTACTTCAAAACCTTGACGTTCTAATTCGCGACATGTGTCGATTACTGCTTTGTGCTCAGTTTTAGCGGTAATAATGTGCTTACCTTTCTTTTTGTAAAACTGTGCTGCACCTTTAATAGCAAGGTTGTTTGATTCAGTTGCACCCGAAGTGAAAACAATTTCACGTGGGTCTGCATTTACTAAATCAGCAATATCTGTACGTGCTTGGTCAACGGCTTCTTCTGCTTGCCAACCAAAACGGTGTGAACGTGATGCAGGGTTACCAAATTTACCGTCCATTGTGAGGCATTGCATCATTTCTTTAGCAACACGCTCATCAACAGGCGTGGTTGCTGCGTAATCTAAATAAATCGGTAACTTCATTTCTCTCTCCGCTGCAGGTCAACCTTAAAGTTGACAGCTTACTTGAATGTTTTCCAACTGCTTAATTGCATTATTGATACTGTTATCTTGGCGTGATGCGATTTCTTTCACATCTGATTTTTCCACCAATTCAGCAAGGGTAATATTATTCAAAAATTCTTCTATGCGTGTGCTTAAATCTGACCACAAATTATGGGTTAAACAGCGCATACCGCTTTGGCAGCCAGTATTGGCACCTTGGCAACGTGTTGCATCAACCGATTCGTCAACTGCGGTAATAATATCACCAACAGAAATAACATCGGCTTCTCGCCCTAGTAAATAGCCGCCACCAGGACCTCGAACCGAACTTACCAAGCCATTTTTACGCAGGCGAGCAAATAATTGTTCAAGGTATGACAAAGAAATTTCTTGTCGCTGTGAAATATCAGCAAGGGCGACAGGACCAACACCTGTGTGCAGCGCAACATCAAGCATCGCTGTAACGGCATAACGGCCTTTTGATGTTAATTTCATAACGCCCCCTGCACAAAGAGTGCAAATTTTAATTACCAGAGTAAATTAGTCAAGTATTATCACTTGATAAAAATTTGATTTAAAAACATATCGCTTATAGTGAATGTAGTTAACAAATTTTTAATACTTGACCTGTTTTGTCAAGTATTATCACCATTGTAATTACCTGAGTAATTTAGTCAAGTATTAGGCAGTTATTTAAACACCCGTTTATATAACTAATTGCTATACCTTACTTAGGAATCGATTTATTTATAGAGGTAAGAATACCGCGCAAAATATTCATCTCTGCCTCTTCTGGGCGAGCACGGTTAAATAGACGACGAAGCTTTGTCATTACAATGCCTGGATGCTGTTTGATGATGAAGCCTGTGTTATACAAGGTCTCTTCAAGGTGATCGTAAAACAGCTCTGTTTGTTTAGAGTTTGGGTAAACCGTGTCGTCTTGCGCTTCTTGTTTAGGTTGCTTATTCAAAAATGCCATACGTGTTTCGTAAGACAATGTTTGCACAGCCATTGCCAGGTTTAATGAACTATATTCTGGGTTAGCTGGAATACATACATGGTAGTTACACAGCTGTAGCTCTTCGTTGGTTAAGCCACTGTTTTCACGGCCAAACACTAATGCCACAGGACCATTCTCGGCTTCAGCCACCAGCTTTTCACCACACTCGCGAGGCTCAACCATCGGCCATGAAAGCGTGCGCGAACGTGCGCTTGTACCAATAGTTAATGCACAATCAGCAATGGCATCTTCAAGCTTTTCAACAATCACTGCATTACCTAACACATCGCTGGCACCTGCAGATAATGCACTGGCATGGCTGTCAATTTCACAAGCAGGGTCAACTAAATAAAGTTTTGATAAACCCATTGTTTTCATGGCGCGAGCCGCCGAACCTATATTGCCAGAGTGTGATGTGTTAACTAAAACAACGCGAATATCGTCTAAGATCATTGCTGTGCTTCTTACTAATGCCAAAAAATTGCGCGAATTCTAACATAAAAGCTTAAAAAGATCCTAGATCCTTAAAGCCGATCAACATACGTAATAAGGGCCTTTAAACCATGGCCGCTTTTACATACACATCAAAACGGTTCTTTTTGGTTTTAATTTGCATACTGGGGGTTTTGTCATTTAAAAACGGGGCGTAATCAGGGCGCTTAACCACCACTCGCTTACTCGCAAGTGGGTAGGCAAATTCAAGTAAATCATCGGCGTCGGTATCTGCGCCTACTAGCTCTTGAAACACTCGCATTTCTTTTTTTACTAAGGCTGACTTTTCGCGGTGTGGAAACATGGGATCTAAATACACCACATCGGGCATGCTTTCACATTGGGAAAGTAACGTGTGGCTTGAGCCAAAGACTAGGCTCATATTGTCTTTCATCCAAGGGCCAATTTCTGTGTCGCTGTAAGCTCTGTTTAAACCGTCGGCCAGCAGTGCAGCAACAACCGGATGGCGCTCATGTAAAATAACCTTGCAACCGAGTGACGCCAATACAAAACCATCACGCCCCAAACCTGCGGTTGCATCAAGTACCACAGGCGTTGCCCCTTTATTAAGGCCAACCGCTTTGGCAATAGCTTGGCCTTTACCGCCACCAAATTTTCGCCTATGAGCAGCAGCTCCGGTGACAAAATCAACGTTAATGGCGCCTAATTTAGGTTCATCTGTTTTAAGTAAACTCAGCCCTGTATCGTCATAGTGAAGGCTAAAACCTTGGCTCTCTTGTTGCCACTTTGCCAAACCAAAACGTGTTTCTAATTCATTTAAATACGGGCGACACTCTTTAAAGGCACACTGAATAACCACAATACACTCCGACGATAAAATACCGCCAGAGTATATCAACCAGCGGGCTTAAGCGCACTAAAATAGCTCTATGTCAGGCTCTTGGTTATTTGTCGTCTCAATGTCATCTACTTTGTGGCGTAAACTCTGTAAAAACTCACTGCGGCTTTGTGTTACCTGCTCAAACTGATATTTTATAAACGCTAAATCGCTATTGGCAGACACCAACAACTGCATCGTGTGTTCAAGTTGCGATATACATAAATCAATATCGGCGGGATTTAAGTTATTTTTTTGAAGCTCGATAGCTGTATTTAGTGCCTCTAGTTGTGCACAAAACTGATCGGCTACATTACTTTGCGTGACATTTTGAGCGTTAAACTGGCTTGTTATATCTTCCAGTGCCGTGCTAATTTGATCAGCTTGCTCGTAGGTTTTTTCGTTTCTTTCCATAGTAACGACCTTTTCATTGGTGACCTCTAAAATATGAGGGAATAAATCTTTATAACGCCCATATTTTTCGGTGTCATCGACCGGCATATTCTTAACCAGTAGCGATAGCTTTGGGTAGTTGATAATAGTGCTGTCACCTATATCAACAAACCGCTGTGCGTCTTTGTGTTGCGCCAATAACTCTTGCTCTAGTGGGCATACGCCGCCTTGCAAGCTGTAAAATTCACTTTTATGTTGGTACCAAAATACAACCACCACATCCAAATTGAAGGGGGTAAAAAACCCCAAAAAGTACTCGCTCAAAATGTCTAAACTGTTGGCATGATAACTTTGGCCAACATAGCGCATAATTCGCCCCATATCTCCCGACTCGGTCATCGCCATTGCGGCAGTTTTGTTGGCTTTATTTATATCGCTTTCGAGTTTGACGCATTGTTGGCGATACGCATACAGTATTTTAATACGTGCCATTAGCTCTTCTGCGTTAAACGGTTTCATTATGTAGTCAGACGCACCAACACTGTAGCCTTTTACTCGGTCGATAAGCGCTTCTTTTGATGACAAAAACATAACCGGAATATCTTTCGTATCGGGATTTTGTTTTATTTCTTGGCAGACTTGATAACCCGACTTGCCCGGCATTTCTATATCAAGAAGAATAATATCGGGTTTATGTTCGTTTATTAATCTAAGCCCTTCAGCGCCTTCTTTAGCGTGAAGAAGTTTGCAAAACCCAGTTAAAGACTCTTCAATAATAAGGTGGGTTAATTTATCGTCATCAATGGTAAGTACTAACTTTGTCATATACAAATCCGTTCAGCTGAGTATGCTTAGAGCATAGTACGGCGTGCTGAAATTACTAACGTTTATAGCCTATTATCTACACACAATAAAAAAGCGCCGTTTAGGCGCTTTTGTTACATTTAATAAATGGCATATTTTTAAGCTGCTATGCCACTATGGCGAAGTAGCGCATCAACACGTGGCTCGCGGCCTCGGAAGTTTTTGAATAACTCCATAGGCTCTTCACTACCGCCCTTTTCTAAAATATGTTGCATAAAGGCTTGCCCTGTTTGGGGATTAAAAATACCTTCTTCCTCAAACTTAGCATACGCATCAGCCGATAATACTTCAGCCCATTTGTAAGAATAATATCCGGCGCTATAACCACCCGCAAAAATATGGCTAAATCCATGCTGAAAACGGTTAAACTCAGGAGCTTGAACAACCGAGGTACGGCTGCGAACATCATTCAATACCGCCTGAATTTGACACGGCTCGCCTGCGACATAATCGTTATGAATTTTGAAATCAAATAACGAGAACTCAATTTGACGCAGCATTTGCATGCCTGAGTTGTAGTTTTTAGCAGCTAATAACTTATCAAGTAGTTCTTTGGGTAGTGGCTCGCCGGTTTCAAAGTGACCCGAAATAAAGCGCAACGCTTCTTCCTCGTAACACCAGTTTTCTAAAAACTGACTTGGTAGCTCTACGGCATCCCATGCTACGCCATTGATACCTGCTACAGGTGCAGCATCAATTTGAGTTAGCATGTGGTGAATACCGTGGCCAAATTCATGGAATAAGGTGGTTACCTCGTTATGGGTAAATAAAGCCGGTTTATTGCCTACCGCTTTGTTAAAGTTACATACCAAATAAGCGACAGGCGTTTGTAACTCGCCATTAGCGCGTACCTTACGACCCATACAATCGTCCATCCATGCACCACCGCGTTTGCGGTCGCGTGCGTATAGATCTAAGTAAAAGCGACCTCGTAGCGTGTCATTGCTATCAACAATTTCAAAAAAGCGTACATCTTTATGGTACGTATCAAAATCGGTTACTTCATTAACACTAATGCCAAATAAACGGTTAACCGTTTCAAATAAGCCACTTAACACTTTATCAGCAGGGAAATATGGGCGCAGTACTTCATCAGAAATTGCATATTTTTCTTGTTTTAATTTTTCGCCGTAGTAGCCAAAGTCCCACGCTTCTAACTCTGTAATTCCGTGTTTTTGTGCAGCATACGCTTTTAGTTCTGCCACTTCTTGCTCTGCTTGCGGCTTAGATTTAGCGGCTAAATCTTCTAAAAACGAAAATACTTGCTCTGGTGTTTCAGCCATTTTTGTCGCTAGTGATTTCTCAGCGTAGCTGTTAAACCCTAATAACTGAGCAAGCTCATGGCGAAGTGCAAGTGCTTCTTTCATAATGTCTGAGTTATCAAACTCACCCGCATTTGGACCTTGATCCGATGCGCGTGTGCTAAATGCCGTGTAGGTTTCTTTGCGAAGCTCACGGTTATCAGCATACGTCATAATTGGCAAGTAAGATGGAAAATCAAGCGTAAATACCCAACCTTCTAGCTCTTTACTTTTGGCGGTGTCAGCAGCAAGTGCACGTGCAGACTCGGGGAGTCCGGCTAAATCGGCTTCGTCAGTAATGTGTTTATGCCACGCCAACGTCGCATCCATTACATTATTACCAAATTTAGATGAAAGCTCAGATAAGCGCGCACTAATTTCGCCATAGCGTTTTTGCTGATCGCTCGCTAATGCAATGCCCGACAATTTAAAATCGCGCAGCGCGTTGGTAATTGATTTTTGTTGTGCTGTAGTCAGTGTTTTAAATTCGTCACTGTTGTACAAGGCATTATACGCTTCGTATAAACCTTGATGTTGGCCTACAAAGGTTGAGTACTCAGAAATAAGAGGTAAACATTGTTCATACGCTTCGCGTAGTTCGTCATTGTTCATTACTGAATTTAAATGAGAAACAGGCGAGAACAGTCGCGATAGTTTATCGTCGGCTTCTTCAAGTGGTAACACTAAGCCATCCCACGTGTATGACTTTTTTGCAAGTACGTCATCGATAGCTTTTCGGCAATTTGCTATACCGTCTTTAAGTGCCGGTACTACAAATTCAGGCTTAATTTTAGAAAATGGTGGTAAGCCCTCAAGGCCAATTAGTGGGTTGCTCATAAATACTCTCTTTGCGTTAATGCATTTCATTTTTAAATTGGGTCTAAAAGTTAAAAAACAACTTACTTTTATTAATCTGGCTATTCGAAAGCCATTAAAAACCACTTTTAGACTCGGTAATAACGAATGCCTACAGGTAATGCAATCTAAAGCGAGTCCGGTTACGTACTGCAGATATTCTGTTTGGTACTGACTTAGCGTATCGGTTTATATCGATAAGGCTGTAAATTCGAATGTTTTTTTACTAAACATAGGTCACCTAAATACTCTTTATTTTTAAAACTTAATGTTATGCTAATGCGCATAAAACTCAACGCCTAAGGACTTAAAATGACACAACACTTTGATTACATTGCAATTGGCGGTGGTAGTGGGGGGATTGCCTCTGCAAACCGAGCTGCTATGCGTGGCGCTAAAGTCGCACTTATTGAAGCAAAACACATGGGCGGAACCTGTGTAAACGTAGGCTGTGTGCCTAAAAAAGTTATGTGGCATGGTGCCCAAGTAGCTGAAGCAATCAATTTATATGCGCCAGATTACGGTTTTAACGTTGAAGTAAAAGATTTCAACTGGAGCAAGTTAGTAGAAAGTCGTGAAGCCTACATTGGCCGAATTCATAAAGGTTACGATAACGGACTAGCCAGCAATGGCGTTACCGTCATTAAAGGCTTTGCTACATTTATTGATAGCAAAACTGTTGAAGTAAATGGTGAACACTACACCGCCGATCATATTTTAGTGGCCGTAGGTGGGCGCCCTACTATTCCAAACATTCCGGGCGCTGAGCATGGAATTGACTCAAATGGCTTTTTTGAGCTTAACGAACAACCTAAACGCGTAGCTGTTATTGGTGCGGGTTACATTGCCGTAGAGATTGCGGGTGTATTACATAGCTTAGGCACAGAAACACATTTATTCGTGCGTAAGAGTAAGCCTCTGCGTACATTTGACCCTTATATTATCGACACGCTCGTCGATATTATGGCTAAAGAAGGTCCGACTCTTCATACTGACTGCTCCCCTAAAGAAGTAATCAAAGAAAGTGACGGCAGTTTAACTATTCATTTTGAAAACGGTTACAGCCAAAATGTTGATCAGGTTATTTGGGCCATTGGCCGTACACCTACAACAGACAAAATAAACCTTGCAGCAGCGGGGGTAGAAGTAAACGAAGGTGGTTATGTAAAAGTAGATGAATACCAAAATACGACGGCTGAAAATGTTTATGCCGTGGGTGATATTATCGAAGGCGGTATTGAGCTTACGCCTGTTGCAGTTAAAGCGGGCCGTACCCTATCTGAGCGCTTATTTAATAAAGATCTCCCACACGACTTAAAAATGGATTATAGCCTAGTACCTACCGTGGTATTTAGTCATCCGCCTATTGGTACCATTGGTTTAACCGAGCAAGAAGCGATTTCTCAATACGGTGGCGAAAACGTGAAAGTGTATAAATCAAGCTTTGCTGCTATGTACACCGCGGTAACTCAGCACCGCCAAGCATGCAACATGATGCTAGTTTGCGCAGGGGAAGAGGAAAAAGTGGTTGGCTTACACGGGCTTGGTTTTGCCGTTGATGAAATGATTCAGGGCTTTGCCGTAGCGATGAAAATGGGCGCAACTAAAGCTGACTTTGATGCTGTTGTTGCACTACATCCAACGGGCTCTGAAGAGTTTGTTACCATGCGCTAAGCTATTTAAGCTAAACTCTGGATAATAAATCTCTTAACCAGAGTTCAAGTTATTTACTAATTTAACTAGGGTGTGTTGACCTTTGCGGATTAAAGTTTGTTCAATCTAGGGGCGATTAAATCGCGGCGCGAGGTTTGTAACCTAGTGGGCTAAGTAAAAACCGAGTAACAAAGAGTTTATCGCCCCTAGGCAGAACCCGAAGGGCAGCGCATGTTTGGCATTTATGCTGCGTTATCGCCTATTTATGGGGAATAACCACACTACATAGGTTCTGCCTTGCCTAAAAACCAAACATGCTGCTGCAAATTCAACCATCAAAGATCAACACGCCCTAGGCCCCTTACAGTTATGTGTTAAGGGGCCTTTTTATTAGGGTAAAATTTGCTTATTAGCTAAATAACTCAATATACTAGCGTGTGTTTATCAACATACCTACAACTGGATATTATGATTACTGATATATTGCTACACCCGTTTCTTGTTTCAATTGTTATGCTTAGTTTTGCACTTGGATTAAAAGTACTTGTTGATAAATTAGCGAGAAACCGCGCAGAAAAAAAAGACAAAGATATTCGCTACATTGCACATAACATTAAACATTTTATTAATTTTGTGTTGGTGCTGTCGCTGTTGTTTGTGTGGTCGACTGAAATTCAAAATTTTGCGTTATCTATTGCGGCCTTTGCGGTTGCCATTGTTTTAGCCACTCGTGAGTTTATTCAATGTGTTATTGGCTTTTTTTACTTAGTCACCACACGGCCATTTAGGGTCGGCGACTGGGTGCAAGTCGGTGAATATTACGGTGAAGTAGCAGAAACAGACTGGATAAAAACAACCATGCATGAAATAGACATGCACACTTATCAGTTTTCAAGAAAAACGATTTACATACCTAATAATAAACTCATTACCAGCCCAATTAAAAATCTAAATTATGTAAAACGCTTTGCAACACATAGCTTTTCTATTGTTCGAAAAGAGAGCTTTAACCCTTACCCAATTTACGACACGCTCTCGGTGAAAGCTAAAATGTATTGCGAAGAGTTTGAAGAGCTCGCCACTCGTTATAACTCGATTATTGAGCGAAAACTAGATGCAAAAATATCGGGCCCTGCACCAGAAATACATTTTGGAACAACTGAATTGGGTGAGTTTAGAGCGCGCTTTACGCTATTTTGCCCAACCGAGCAGGCACTGGACATAGAGCATAAACTCACTGAGTGTTTTATGGCGCTATGGTATGAAGAAGAAATGAAGCATAAAATTGCGTTAAGCGAAGTAAATAACCAAGTAACTAGCTCATAGAGCGACTAGGCGCGAACGGTTTCGCGCCTAAACTTTATCGGTTGGGCCTTTAAGCTGTTCCACCTACCGTTAGCTGATCAATTTTAAGGCTAGGTTGCCCTACGCCAACCGGAACACTTTGGCCATCTTTACCACACACGCCTACGCCCTTATCAAGTGCTAAGTCGTTACCTACCATTGAAATATGCTGCATGACTTCAGGGCCATTACCAATGAGGGTGGCGCCTTTGATTGGCTGTGTAATTTTACCGTTTTCAATTAAGTACGCTTCTGATGCACTAAACACAAACTTACCCGAGGTAATATCAACCTGCCCGCCACCAAAGTTAGGTGCAAACACGCCTTTTTTAACGCTACTGATAATATCGGCTTGGCTATGCTCGCCACCTAACATATAGGTATTTGTCATGCGTGGCATAGGTAAGTGCGCATACGACTCACGACGCGCATTTCCCGTTGGGTTAACCCCCATTAAACGTGCGTTTAGCTTATCTTGCATGTAGCCTTTTAAAATACCGTTTTCGATAAGCACGTTATATGCAGCAGGAGTGCCTTCATCGTCTACGTTTAGAGAACCACGACGATCGGCCATGGTGCCATCGTCAACGACGGTACATAGCTCAGAAGCCACTTTTTGGCCTACTTTACCGCTAAAGGCAGATGCGCCTTTACGATTAAAGTCGCCTTCAAGGCCATGGCCTACCGCTTCGTGTAAAAGCACACCTGGCCAACCATTTCCTAATACCACTTCCATAGTGCCAGCTGGCGCGTCAATGGCTTCTAGGTTGACTTTAGCTTGGCGTACAGCTTCTTGTGCAAACTCCATCCAACGTGGTTGACCGTTTACCAGCTCTTTAAAATAGCCGTAATCTAAACGTGCTCCACCGCCTGCGCCACCGCGCTCACGACGGCCATTTTTTTCAAGCAATACTGAACAGTTTAAACGAATAAGCGGGCGAATATCGGTAGCAAATGTACCGTCACTGGCTGCAATTAATACTTCTTCGTATACTGCTGACATAGAACTAATTACTTGCTCTGCATCGGGGGCAAGTTCTCGAATGTAGTTTTCAAGCTCCCGTAATAAACTTACTTTATCGCTATCGCTCATACTTGAAATTGGCTGATGCGGTGCAAATTGCACTTTTGCTGATACATCACTAAATACTTTAATGGCTTTATCTTCGCCTGCATCGGCAATGCTGCGAGCTGCTGTAGCCGCTTTGTTAAGTGCTTCTAAGTTGATAGCATCTGAATATGAAAAGCCCGTTTTTTCGCCGCTTACTGCACGTACGCCAACTCCGCGCTCTACATTGTAAGAGCCTTCTTTTACTAGGCCATCTTCAAGTACCCACGACTCGTGATGACTCGATTGAAAGTATAAATCGGCGTAGTCTACTTTGTGCTGATGTATGTAAGCGAGCGTTTTTTCGAGCTCTTCTCTATTTAGCTGGCTGTCGTGTAATAAATGCTGTTCAACCGAATTCATAATAAATGCTCTCTAAATCGTTGATGAGACTGCACAGGCATATCTCGTCTAATTTTTTTTAACTGCTCTAAATCAGCGTTAGCGCTAATAAAACCTGTACCACTGGGTAAATTACTTAAAATGTTACCTCAGGGTGAAATAATAATACTGTGACCATACGTTTGTCGGCCATTTTCATGTGTGCCATATTGGGCTGCAGCAACGACATAACATTGGGTTTCGATTGCTCGCGCCGCTAATAATGCCTGCCAATGTACTTGGCCTGTCACCATTGTAAATGCACTTGGCACTAAAATAACCTCTGCGCCTTTACGCACAAGCGAAGTAAATAAGCCACTAAAACGCAGATCATAACATACTGTTAGACCTAGTTTACCAAAGGGAGATTCAACCACAACCACATCGCTACCAGCTTGGGTAAAATCGGATTCGCGGTAACTCCCCGTTTTATCATCTACGTTTACATCAAATAGATGTATTTTATTATACGTTGCAACGCACTCACCCTGATTATTATATAAATGTGAGGCGGCATAATATTTAGTATTGTTGTAAGGCTCAGGAATTGTCCCTGCGCTTAACCAAATATTATGGTGTTTACACAACTGACTTATTTGACGTTTGTATTGCTCAATATGTTTAGCTATTAACAGCGTATCGTGACCACTTTTGCTAAACACCAAAAAGGCCTCTGGTAGGCATACAAGCAGTGGCCGCTTAGCAGGGAGTGTGCTTAACGCTTTTTTTAACTCTGCAATATTGTCGTCGGCATTTAAGCCAGAGCACATTTGCAAAGCAAATATATTGTGGTTTTTAGGCGTCGCTAAATTAGTCATTAGTTGCGGTTACTTCAGCATCTTTAAGTTTTAAATCGACTGATGCTTGGGGCTGGTTTTGCGCCGCTTGTGGTAAGGTAACTTCACGGCTTTTCCTATCTAGCTCCTGAACAACAGGCTCGCTCATAGTGCCAGTCACTTTAAAATTAATTTCAGAAATAACGCGTGCAGAGTGTATTACTTTATCTAGTGCCAGTGCTGCTAGCCCTGTTACAGGATTTACCATCCATGCCACAATAACCGGAATACTTGAGGTAACCTGCGGCGCAACAGCAAGATCGTAGTTAATATCAAGCGTATTTAAATTTGCATACCCTTTGATAGTTAAATCAGCCGGAACGCCATCCATTTTAGTGTCTTTTGTATAAGCGATACCGTTCTCTAATTGCATAGAACCTTGCATGCTGTTGTAAAAGAACCCTTTTGAAAATACATCTCTAAAATCAAGTTTTAATTTACGCACCAACGAATCTAAGCTCAACAACGAAAAGACTCGGGCGCCACCGTCGCTAATTTCGGTTAGGTGCCCTTCTCCTAAGTCCCAATCAATTTCTCCACTGAGGCTCGGAACATCAAATGAGTAAGGTGCAGCTTGCCATGCAAGGTTGTAGTTTATAGTCGCTTTAGAGCCCTTAATTGCAGTGGTAATATCAAACTCATTAAACAAGGCCCCTATATCATCACTTTTAACCTCGCCACTTAGCTGGGTAAGCCCATTTTGCCATTGCCCTTTAGTACGTAAAATATGGTCGCCTTTATCAACAACGAGTTCAGAAATAACCAATCGCTTACCGTCGCCAAGTAACGAAGCGCTTACTTTATCTAGTTGGTAGTTGGTAATTTTACAATCTGCACATTCAAACTCTATAGCAGGTAAGTTCGTCAGCCACGTTAAATCGGTTTCGGGTTCTGCTTTTGCAGCTTCAGTAATGGGGGCTTCAATTTGCTCTGCAAAATTAACGCGTAAATAATCTGCGTTAACTCTAATAGGCTGGCTGCGCTGCGATGTAGGAATAAATACACCTGCACGCAGTTCTTTGGCGTTTAATTTTAAATACACATTGCTTTGCTCAGGGGCTAAGCGCATTTCAAAGTCGTTAAATACCATACTGCTAATATCGAGCATGCCAATATTGGCGACTACTTCATTCAGGGGTGGCATAATGCCTTGAGATTGAGGATCGTCATCGTTTTGGGCTGCACTAATAATTTGATCAATAAGATCTACCCAAGGAACAAGCTCTGTTTGCTCTAGGTTTATCGTAACGCTTAAGTCTTGTGAGTTAAGACCTAAGTCTTGCTTACCTATAATAAAGTGCGCATTGCTAAATTGCGATTTTCCATTTTCTAATATTGCATTAAAATAAAACTGCTTATTTACCTGTGTTGTTATAAGGTTTGAAATGTCATCGCCTTGAACAACCGCATTAAGAACCCACGGTTGTGTGTCAACTTTATTATATGGTGCTGGTAATTTACTTGTTAACCCAATAAGGTCAGAGTTAACCTGTGCACGGTAATTAAACCCTTGCTCGGTAAAATTAAGCACAAGCCCTATATCAACCGCACTTTGCCCTTCTAGTGAGCCTTTTAAAATACCTTGCCCGCTATCAATTAGGGTATTGGCATCAAGTTGTGCATTAATATTTATGTTTGCTTTATAGTCACTCGCTTCACTTTGGCTAGTGTAATTAATTGCCAGCGGCATCCCAAGCCATGTAGCGCTCGCATTTTTAAGTTCGATATTATCGTTTTTAAAGTTAAGCACGCCGGTTAAGTTATTTAATGCAATACCGGGTGTGGCAATAAATACTGGTAAGTCATCTAGCTTGACGGTGCCGCTAACACTTGCACCACCTTCAAACTTTGAACCTACCAGTAACTCAATGCTGGCATCGGCTTCACCTTTACCTTGTATGACCTCAAAAATATCAGCTAGCGGGCTCGCAATAGGTGTGGCTTTAAAGAAGGTGTGCAGGTTTTCCATCGGCGCTTTTTTATCTATTTGCACCACAAGCTCATCGGCATTCATTAAATCATTAATGCTAACTTTAACGCTATTACCCACATTTAAATTAACCAAGGTGCCTTGTTGGCTGTAAATGTCCATGCGCTCATTAGCAAAATGTAGTTTTACCTTTGCATCTGTTACAGCTGGCCACTGCGGATCAAACTGGTACGTGGCGTCATCAATTTGGGCAAGTACATCAAATTGCCCTGAGCCATCTTTAAACGGAAACCCAGATAATGGCCCGGCAAATAAAACTTGAGCTTTTGATATTTCACCGCCTTTTATAGCCCCGTTTAAGTAGCTAACGAGTTCTGGGCTCATTGCTTTTAACGGGAAATAATGACCCGCAATACTGGCATCCTCTGCAAACGCCTCTGCGTATAAATCAAGGCGCGGTGAATCACCAAAGCTAAGCTGCATCTCAGCAGCGAGTGTGACCTCATTGTTATCAAACCAAATATTGTCACTGCTAATACGCCAATTATTATTTTGCTTTGCGAGATCTAATTCTATGTTTAGCTGGTTATACTTAATGTTGTCACTAAAGCTGTCGCCAGTTATTAAGGTGCCGTTTTCGCCAAATAGGCTGATACGACCTTTATTTTGGTTTACTAACCCGTTTACGCGCAAACCTTGCGCTGCAGGTACTGAGTTAAGCTCTTGCCAGCCAATGTTATTGGCGTTAAACCATACTTGCCACTGCTGGTTACTTTCATAATTAACGTATGCCTGCTGTATTTGCCCACTTGGTTTACGCTTTAAAAAAGCATCGAGAGAGTCAAAATTAGTCAATGCTGCCAAGTTAGCCAGCAGCGCTATATCTATTTGATTTAACCAAATTTGATTATTTTCACCTAGTTGAGCCTCAAACTCTAAGCTTGGCCATGTCGTATTGTTGTTATTAAACGCTAAACCGGTGCTTTTTAAATGCCAATTACCTTGCTCAGGATAAAGGTGAAAGCCACCTTCACTTAAACTAACTTGCTGGCTTTGCGCTTCATTAAACCAAGTAACGGAGCTTGGCAGCCACTGCATTTTTATATCGTCAATCAGGCCTTTTTCAATTTTTAACCAAGCCTGTAAATTGATATCGCTAGTTAACTGTTGTTTTTCAGTATTTATATATTGCGCCAACCAATTAGACACATCTACCTTATTGGCTTGGACATACATGTTGCCCGCAACTTCTTCTAAGCTTTCCCCTTTCAGAGCAATGCGCGCGTCAAAGGTGCCAACCGAAATACCAGGTAAAGCTAATGTTCCACTGCCTAAATGTTGTGACTCTTCATTTTGCCAAATGATATTTTCAAGCAGGAGTTTACGCTCTTTGTTGTCGTCTAAAACAAAATTAATACTGGAGTTTTCTATTGCAAAATGACCTGTATTACCTAAAAACAGCCCTTCTATAAGCTCTTTTTGCTCAAACGAAACATTATCTTGAGTACTACTCTCAAACAAGTCTGTCACATTTACTGTGGTATGAAAGCCATTTATAACAAAGTAATTAGACTTTAATTGCAGTGTTTTTATGCTTTCCCATAAGTTAAGCTCTAGGCTGGTTTTTGCAATGGTTAGCGAAATAGGTGCAGTTTCGTTATCTTTAAACGACAAGTCTTCAAGCACAAGAGCAGGACCATTTCCCTGCCAACTTGCTGAAATAGCACCAATAGATAAACTAATAGCAAATTTTTCATCTAGGTAGGTTTCTATGTCACCTTTATAATCGTTTGCGTAAGGGAGTGTGTATTTTAATATTGAAACAATAACGGCCAGTAATACCAAAATTATGGCGCAGGTTTGCCATAACTTTCTAAAACAAAAAAAACAGACCGCTTTTGCTTTCATTACATCATTACCACATCAAACTGCTCTTGGCTGTATAAGCTTTCTGTTTGTATGTGTACTTGCTTACCTATAAATAATTCAAGCTCTGCCAAGTTGTGGTACTCATCATTAAGTAAGGCTTCACTTACAGCTGGTGCTGCATAAACCATAAACTTATCGGCTGCATAGGCGCGGTTTACGCGTACAATTTCACGCAATATTTCGTAGCATACCGTTTCGACTGTTTTTTGTGAGCCACGTCCTGAACATGCAGGACATACATCACATAAAATATGCTCTAAGCTCTCTCGGGTACGTTTTCGGGTCATTTCAACTAACCCAAGCGCTGACAAACCATTAATATTTGTTTTAGTACGATCTTTAGCAAGCGCCGATTCAAGCGAGTGTAATACACGGCTTTTATGCTCTTCACTGACCATATCGATAAAGTCGATAATAATTATTCCACCTAAATTACGAAGCCTTAACTGGCGCGCAATGGCAGACGTTGCCTCAACATTAGTATTAAAAATAGTCTCTTCTAAATTACGATGCCCTACAAATGCTCCTGTATTTACGTCAACCGTAGTCATAGCTTCTGTTTGATCAATAATAATGTATCCGCCGGACTTTAACGTTACTTTACGATGCAGCGCTTTTTGCACTTCGTTTTCTACATCGAATAAGTCGAATATAGGGCGCTCACCCGGATAGTACTCGAGTACTTGTGAAAGTTGCGGTACAAATTCTTCGGTGAATATTTTTAGCTCTTGATAGGTAAGCTTTGAGTCAACACGAATACGCTCCATGTCTTCACCCACGTAATCACGCAGTGTTCTAAAGGCAAGTGTTAGGTCTTCATGCAATATGGTTGCTTTGTTAGTTTTTTTACGACGTGCGGTTATTTTTTCCCACAGCTTCCTTAAAAAACCAGCATCGTGTCTTAACTCTTCTTCGCTTGCGCCTTCGGCCGCTGTGCGAACTATAAAGCTGCCATTTTCATCGCCATATTCTGCAACAATTTTTTTAAGGCGAGAACGCTCTTCTTCTGTTTCTATTCTCTGGCTCACACCAACATGCGTTGCGTCTGGCATAAATACTAAGTAACGAGAAGGAATAGTGATGTCGGTCGTTAGCCTTGCACCTTTTGTGCCTAATGGATCTTTCACCACTTGCACCATAATGTATTGGCCTTGGCGAACCAGTTCGCGTATGTCTTGCACTTTTTTTATTGGTACATCGTCTACGCCTTCAACAATGGAGGCACTGTTTACTATGTCTGATGCATGTAAAAATGCGGCTTTCTCTAAGCCAATATCAACAAATGCAGCCTGCATTCCCGGTAGAACACGGCTTATTTTACCTAAGTAAATATTACCAACAATACCTAGGTTACCAATGCGCTCTAATTGAATCTCTTGCAGCACACCGTTTTCGATTAGGGCAACACGGCTTTCACTCGGCGTTACGTTGATCAGTAATTCTGTACTCATGCTACCCTCTCAAAAATGCGTGTAATAATTGTTCAGTCTCATATAAAGGTAAGCCGACAACACTAAAATAGCTACCTGAAATATGTGTAACAAAGCGACCACCTAGCCCCTGAATGCCATAACCACCGGCTTTATCTTGTGGCTCACCACTTTGCCAATAGGCTTTGATCTCTTCATCGCTCAGTTTTTTAAATGTGACGTCGGTACTGACAACTTGGCTAAGTACTTTATCTTTGGTTGCAAAAGCAATCGCAGTTAGTACCTGATGTGTATTTCCAGACAAGCGCTTTAGTGTATGAGTAAAATCGGCTTCATCGCGTGGTTTACATAATGATTCATTACCAATAACAACAACCGTATCACTACCAAGCACTGGCCGGTCTGTGTAACCAAGTTCAACACCTGAACGCGCTTTAAGGCGTGCTAAACGCTCTACGTAATCATGAGGGAGTTCATTGGGAAGCTGACTTTCGTCTGCATCAACACTAAATTGAGAAAATTCAATACCCAATTGGGCAAGTAGCTCTTTTCGACGAGGAGAAGCTGATGCCAGATATACGGCAGTATTCATTATCTGATCCTAAAATGTCTGCGGTACTTACGAAGTAATAAAAACACCCAAAACCAACTTACCATGCCAGTAAATACTGGCCATAAATATTGTGGGTTAAAGTAAACACCAAGCAAAAAATGGTTTAGCCAAAACTGCATTAAATGATAAAGCGTTAAAAACAAACCAATTAACAAACTTTGCTGCCAAAGCGAGAAGTTACGAATTTTTTGAAAGTTACTTGCGGTAATAAATATGCATACCGAAAATGTTAGCGAGTTAACACCTAAAGGTGAGCCTGAGGCTAAATCAATGAGTAAACCTACAACCCAAGCAGTACCAATATTTAACCGATGTGGCACGGCTAATGACCAATACATAAGTACTAATAAGACCCAATCCGGTCTGAATGGTTCAAACGAGAATGGCAGCGGCATTAGCGCCATTATTAAGGCAAAAAATATGCTCAGCGCAATTAACAATGAATAACGGTTAATCATCGTTTATTTGCTCCTGTTGGTTGCGCCATAAAATAACCAGCAAGCGAATTCGGTCGAGCAGCGCGATTGGCTCTGCAAATACTTGTGCAAATGGGCGGCCTTCATCGCGGTTAATTTCTGTGACTATCGCCACCGGATACCCTTCGGGAAATGTGCCACCTAACCCAGAAGTCACTAATACATCACCAATACGCACATCTAAACTATGAGGCACATGCGAAAGCTTAACTACATTAATTTTACCAATGCCTTCAACGACGGTTCGCACGTCGTTTCTAAGTATACGCACCGGTGTTGCATGAGTTGTGTCGGTCATCAGTAGTACGCGCGATGTAGTAGAGCCTACTTTTGTCAGCTGCCCTACCACTCCCATTTCATCTATTACAGCTTGGCCTTCACTAAGGCCGTCGGTGGTGCCACGGTTAATAACAACTTGATGACTGTAGGGGTTTGAGTGAACGGAAAGTACTTGCGCAATAATTTTACGGTTAGATTGTTTTGCCGATGAGCCAAGTAATGCGCGCAACTTTTGGTTTTCTCTGGCCAAAAACTGATACTGTTGCAACTGCTCACTTTGTAGCATTTGCTTTTTTTTCAGTGCTTCATTTTCAGTGAGAAGTTGATCGCGCGTGTGTAAGCTTTTAGCGCCAATGCTAAATAACTCATAAGGTAAGTTGGCAACATAAATAAGCGGGCTGACCAGCGTATTTAAACTGGTGCGCACCACGGTTCCACCTTCTGTGTAACGGTCTCCAGCTATGAGTACGATACTCAAAAGCACTGCGACAAAAAGTCGCAGTTGCAAAGAGACAGTGCGCCCAAACATTAATTTCATTAGTCGTAACTAAAAACGTCACCACCGTGAACATCAATCATTTCTAATGCTTTACCGCCGCCACGTGCTACACACGTTAGTGGGTCATCGGCTACAACAACAGGGATACCTGTTTCTTCCATTAGTAAACGATCTAAATCTTTTAATAGTGCACCACCGCCAGTAAGTACCATACCGTGTGCAGAAATATCTGACGCAAGCTCTGGTGGCGACTGTTCAAGGGCAACCATCACTGCGCTTACAATTCCCATTAGTGGCTCTTGAAGGGCTTCTAAAATTTCGTGTGAGTTAAGCGTAAATGAACGTGGAACACCTTCAGCTAGATTACGGCCACGTACTTCAATTTCAATTGGCTCGTCTGTTTTAAACGCAGACCCAATTTGGTGCTTAATATTTTCAGCGGTTGCTTCACCAATTAAGCTACCAAAATTACGGCGCACATAGTTAATAATCGCTTCGTCAAATTTATCGCCACCAATACGTACTGATGATGAGTAAACCACACCATTTAGTGAAATAATGGCGACTTCAGTTGTACCACCACCAATATCAACAACCATAGAGCCTGTTGCTTCTGATACTGGTAAACCTGCACCAATTGCCGCAGCCATTGGTTCTTCAATTAGGTAAACTTCACGGGCGCCAGCGCCCATTGCCGATTCGCGGATTGCACGTTTTTCTACTTGCGTTGCACCGCATGGAACACAAATAAGTACGCGCGGACTTGGGCGCATAAAGTTATTGTTATGCACTTGCTTGATAAAGTGTTGTAACATTTTTTCTGTTACATAAAAGTCAGCAATTACGCCGTCTTTCATTGGGCGGATTGCTTTAATATTACCCGGCGTACGACCTAGCATTTGTTTTGCTTCGGTACCTACCGATGCAACACTTTTAGGGCCACCAGCACGCTCTTGACGGATAGCAACAACTGAAGGTTCGTTTAGAACAATACCTTCTTCTTTTACATAAATTAGGGTATTGGCTGTACCCAAGTCGATCGATAGATCGTTAGAAAAAATACCACGGAGTTTTTTAAACATGAGGCTGGATGACCTTTGAAATACGTTCTTATATTAGCTGCCTCACTTTAACATGCCTATTTTGATGAGCAATATAAAGTGTGGCGCCTTTGTGAATTTGTTAAAAAAGGAAGCAATGCTTCCTTATAAAGTTTATCTCTCGCGAACTAAGCGAAAACCAATGTAGTTTGATCTAAAATCAGGCGCTAAGATTAGTCGTGTTGATACACGCGCAAGACTTGGTGCAAAGTTCCATGCCCCACCTCTTACGGCAACATCCGATTCACCTGATTTTTTATTGGTCCATTCCCATACGTTACCTACCGTATCGTAAAGTCCAAACGCGTTTGGAGAAAAAGACCCCACGGGTGCAGCACGCTTATTTGACCATTCACTACCACACCAACCACAGTTAGCTAAGTTTTTACCAATTTCGTTACCCCAAGGGTACTCAGTTTCTGTACCTGCACGAGCTGCATATTCCCATTCAACTTCGCTAGGTAAACGAAACTGCTGACCTGTCTGGCCCGATAACCACTCAGCATATGCTTTTGCATCGTTGTAAGTTAAACATACAGCCGGAAAATCACTGCCTTGTTCAAAACCAGGATTGCGCCAATTTAAAGCAGCCTCCCATACTGGCTCGCCATTTAAATAATATGCACAGCCTTTATTTATTTCTGCTTCTGTTTTATACGCTGTATTAGCAACAAACTTTTCATAGTCGCCTACTGTTACTTCCTTGCTTTGCATAGCAAATGAGTTAGCAATGGCTTTTTCAATAACTGGGCGCTCATTAGCCAATCCGTTACCATTAATATCACCCATTTTAAATTTGCCAGCAGGAATTACCACAACAGGTGTTTCTACATTTGCGTTTAAAACGTTAACATTTTCGCTTACTCTACGTGTTTGTGTTTCTGGTTGCTCGCGAGTATAGGTCGGTGCAGCAATCGACTTAGGCTTTTTTACTAAGTTAGCATTAATTGTTTGCGCTTTATTTAGGTTTACACGTGCTTGGTAAGGCTTGTAGCCTAACTTACGAATTTCAATTTCGTGCACACCTTTTGGTAAACGCGTAATTAAGCGTGTAGAACCAAAGCTCACACCATTAATAAACACTTCATCGTCGTAAACGTTAGAGCGAAGTGTTAGCTCTACCGACTGATCTTTTTTTTGTTCAACAACCGTGTAATCAGGTTTAGATTGTACTGGCTGCTTAACAGAATAATCGCGTACAGGCTGATTGTTTAAGCGCGATACCGAAACTGCACTGTTATTATCCGCGCTATTGCTGAATGTTAACTGACTATCCGTATACGTTGTGCCATAAGTTGGCTGGTAAGCGGTATTAAGGGGTGAACCGTATTCTGAACAATAGCGGTTATCTATACTTAATAAGTTACATAAACGGCTGCTATTAACTTCACCGCGCATTGAAACGCTTAAGTTAACGTTATAATTACCTTGGCCGCTAAATGCACTACTCACTACATGGCTACTTAAAATTTGTACTTGCGCACCAGCTAAATTGCGTTTTGGTTCAACGATGCGTTCTTCTGTTAAGTTTGCAAAAATTTGGTCTACAAAGCGTTTGGTTGCTTTTTGTAACCCCATTTGCTGACCACGTTGCTCACACGCCGCAAGTGTTTCTGTGCGCTTACAATTTATTGTATGGTTAACCTCAAGCGTACCTTCACGCGTAAACTCGTTACGCAAGCGCTCTACACGAGCCGTTGTTAACTGCTCTTTCAGGCTTTCTAAAGTATTTAGTAAAGTGTGCTTAGCAACTCTAATTTGCTCAATATCTTTTCGGTGGGATGCAATTGCCGCCAACTGCATAGAGATATCATCTTTATTTTGCTTGTGATCAACTACCGCCTGTTGATAGCGAGATTGAGCGCTTGTAATGTTTATTGATGGATCATCAATTAAACGGCGATACATTTCGTTCATCGCGTCGAGCGCTTGGTTTTTTTCTTTGTCTAGCTCAGTTGAACGAGAACGAAGTAGCTCTAATTGATTTTGTAACTGACTTTCTTCTTTTAAATGTTTATCAAGTATTCTTGTCGAGTTATCGTATTCTGTCTGTTTAACACTAATCTCTGACTCAATTCCAGTTACGGTAGCTGTGTCTTGTGCAAATGCACTACTTGCTAACAAACTAGCTGTAATTAACAGAGATAAAGGAGTAATTCGCATATATTCCAGTCCCAAAAAGCGGCAATTATTTGGTCGTTATTATTTTTTTATAATTAAAGTCTTATGCTATGTACTTGCAGCGCAAAACACAAGCTTTGTTCAATTATTATCTTAGTTTACAACTATTCGCCCGTTTCACGCTAGTAAATAACCTGATCATTTACTCTAAAGCCAATAAATTGTAAAACACGGCTTAGATCTTACTTAAATTCATAAACTTACACTTAACAGTGAAACTATTTTATTTAAGGTTATTCATCACCGTTGAGTATCATTTTGTATTAAACCTAGCGTATTTGCGTTATTTAACCGTTAACCATTTAAAATTACGTTATCAAATAAACTAGCAAACTTATAAACACTTATTTTTTGTACTAACACTCAGACGTAAATACGCTTAAAGCGGGCGCAGTAATTACATTTTGTTTCGTGTTGTTTTTAGCTTCAACATATTCAATACGGCAATTATCCACTGCAGAATAACTGTTGGGGTAAATAATAGCTTTAGCAGCTTGTGGGCTATTCGTAATATTAAAATCCCCAGTGTGTTCAGTTGCAAATTTAGTATCTAAAAACACCCTAAAAGCGGCCTCAGTTGCAGCAGGATAGCCATAAACAATATCAACCATTTTTCCTGAATCAAGCTCGATACTGGCATTTGCTTTATTATGGAGGTTTTTAATAATGGCTTTTCCATGTACAACGCTTATTTCAGCTTGAATTGATACTTGCAGTGTTTCAAGGATGGATGCGTGTGCTTCCCCTTGAAGGTTTAAAAAGCGCGGGGCAAAATAAACAGCTAACGCCCCAAAAGTGACAATAACAATTATTAGCTGCAGTAACGAAAAGCCAATCTGTTTTTTTATAAGTATTGTTTTCTTAAATTGTTTTTTCATAACTAAACTCCCTTTACAATTGGTTAACTTTAAAACATGTTAACCAATCTAGCTACTCAAAATTTAATCAATGCACTGTTACACAAAACAATCCATCGTAATTTTGTATAGCCCCTTCTATTTATAAGCTATAAAATTAGCCGTGTATTTTATTATTTATCCTTTTAATTGAGAAAAAATGCCTGCATCTTTCGAAATAAATGAAACCACTATTACGCAAAAAATCGATGATCCGTGGTTAAAAGGTAAAGGCATTGAGCTATTAGTAAAGCGAGATGATCTGCTCCACCCTTTAATAAACGGGAATAAGTGGCGAAAACTAAAATATAATTTAATACAAATGCAGTCCCAGAATAAAACCGAGTTGCTTACATTTGGTGGCGCATTTTCAAATCATATACATGCGTGCGCTGCAGCGGGAAAAATGTTTGGTTTAACAACGCATGGGATTATTCGCGGGCCTAATTTAGATCAAAGCAACCCAACCATCCAATTTGCACAGCAGTGTGGCATGCAGCTTCATGTTGTTAACCGTATTGAATATAAGTTGCGAAACGATGCGCAATACCTCGCAGACCTTAGAACAAAATTCCCCAATGCGTATTTTCTTGCTGAAGGTGGCACAAATACCTATGCAATACCAGGCTGCGCAGAGCTTGCACAAAGTTTACCAAAACACGATTACTTAGTATGCCCTACAGGTAGTGGTGGAACGCTTGCGGGCCTTATTGAGGGCAGTAATGTAACAACACAAATAATAGGAATTGCAGTTTTAAAGCAAGCACAATATTTAATAGAGGAAGTCCGTAAGCTAAGCGCTAAAGCAAGGTCACAAACTAACTGGCAATTGCTTTGCGATTTTCATGGCGGTGGCTATGGTAAATTCACTCCTGAGTTATGGGCGTTTTGCCAACATATGAGCACTACACACAATCTACCGCTAGAGCCTATTTATAGTGGTAAAATGCTGTACGCTCTGTGGCAGTTAATAGAACAAGATTACTTTCCTTTTGGCAGTAAAATAATTGCAGTTCATACCGGCGGCTTACAAGGATTAGAAGGGCTTAAGTACAGAAAACTTATTTAAGCATACTTTTTCAGTCGAGCACCCAATGCGTAGGATTTAATTAAAAAGCTAAAGTACATCAATGAAAAACAGCCTGAGTTAGCTCTTGTAAAGGTTCCGAAAAATAAAAGCCTTGCGCGCCCGCGACACCTAGTTGTGTAAGCATAATAAGTTCTTTTTGAGTTTCTACTCCTACCGCATAAACAGGAAGGTTTAACATTTTTCCTGCATTAACAATGTTTTTGATGCATTTTTGATTATGCGATTTTTCATTGACTAAGTGCACTAGATCGTAACTTAGCTTTAAGCCTATTACCTCTTCACAGTGAATAAGCAGAGGAATGTTTTCACTCGTTTTTACATTATCAATAATAATATTAGATCTGTGTTTTTTTATTATATTTAACGTATTTGCTAACGCATCTTTGTTGTTGCAAAAAAAAGCTTCACTCATTTCAAACTGTAATTGGCAGCTTAAATTCAGCCTACCCATTTGTGTGCTTAACCAGCTCCAAAACTCTTCGTTAAGCCAATTGTTAGGGTGCATATTAATGCTAACGCTTAATGGTGACTTTTCAGCCATTACCAGAGTGAGTATTTGCGATAACACCGCTTTATCGAGTATTAGCGCGTCATTTTTACTCTCAACTTGATTAATAAAATACTGAGCCGCCAGCAAACCATGCATGTCGTGCCTTACTCTTATTAATGCCTCATGCTGGATAATATCGCCACTAATCAAATCGAACACAGGCTGAAAAGAAAGCATAAACTTATTCTTTTTAATATTGTTAATAACCTGCTCATTACAAAATAACACTTCTTGGCTTTTGCTCAGTGCTAATCGATGACGGTGCAATAACATACTATTTTGAGAAAGCGTTAAAGCCGCTTTTGCTATTTGCAATACCTTGGATTGATCGGCACCTAAGCGAAAGTTACATGCACCTAACTTAACATGTTTACGAGTCGTATTTTTCTGATGGCTTTGACACACATTAAAAATAATTTTGTATAGACGTTCAGTATAACGATCAAGCTCAGCGATAGGCACATTGTAGAGTGTAATGGTTAGTTGTTCAGGATTAATGACTTTCACAGCAATTTTTTTTATTTCAGGAACGCTTTTAAGTATTAATACTTTAAAGCTTGTTTCTAAGTCAGTATTTTTATCAAACTCGCAATCCCAACTCACTAAAATAAATAAACTATGATACTGCTCAGCCGCTGCATAGAGCGACCCTAGTTCATCGCTTTTAACGGTTTTAACTATATCTACCCTATCGCACGTGTCACTTGGTAATTTTAACTCCTTAGGCTGACTATTGAGTTGTTTCAATTGTTTTAAATTAACTGCGTTTCCCCAGCGATAAAGCGAGCTTGCAGCTCCTAAAACAATAAGGTTGAGTAAAATGAAGAGGTAGCTTTCCATTATCCAGACAGGAGGGTGATAAAGGCCTAAATTTAACGTTTTATACGAAAACACTTTAAGCTCTGGCTTTACAAGGTTTTTAAAATGCCCAGAAGACGGCTCCGCTGAAAGCGTAAATCCATTGCTTTTAACTAAAACAGCTAAAGTTTTTTGATCTAATGGCGCATTTAATTGCAATTCATACACTTGCTTTACAAGCTGGTGCCCAGCTCTATATATTTTTAAATGTAATGCATTACTTAATATAAAATTAAAACCAATCAGCAAGATAATAAGCAAGGCCAAACATACAGGTTTTAAATGATTTGATAACCAATAGCGCCCCTTAAACATAGCTCACCCAAACGTTATATTAATAACTGAAGTGTTGTTCAAAAAAGCCATAAGTACAAGGTAGCTAATCAACTTTAAATATAAAATCGTAAGTAAGCTAATCGCTACTTTTAAACCAATTCGCTTACTTGAGTGTTCTATTTATAGGCAGTAAAACATTGTCGATAACAAGACAAGCATTTTGGTATTTAGCTATTCTAAATAACAAATTTTTAACGCAAGTAGCAACATGTTTAGCCACACAAAATGATTAGGTATTATTGCGGATTGGTATCATAACCCTATAAAACAAAAAGACCGCTAAGTAGCGGTCTTCAATAGTTTTTCAACATTCTAAATTTTGTCTTGAATTAGAACGGAATGTCGTCATCAAAATCTATAGTTGGTTCCATTGGATTTGATGCGCCGCCCTGTGGTGCATTTTGCGGCTTAGGTGCAAAACCACCTTGCTGCTGTGGCGCACTATTTTGCTGTGGAGCAAAACCGCCATTTTGTGGCTGATACTGATTACTTTGCTGTGGAGCCGGTGCTGATTGAGGCTGTGCAGCTTGCTGTTGTGGTGCATATCCACCTTGCTGGCTGTTTTGACCTTGGTTGTTTTGACCATAGCCACCGCCTTGCTGATTATTTTGGTAACCGCCACCTTGTTGGCCGCCTTGATTACCTTGATAGCCACCACCACCTTGCTGATCGCCACCGCGAGCGCCTAGCATTTGCATTTGACCCGTGAAGCCATCAACAACAATTTCTGTGGTGTATTTTTCTTGGCCTTGTTGGTCGGTCCATTTACGTGTTTGAAGTTTACCTTCAACGTAAATTTGTGAGCCTTTACGACAATACTCACCAACAATTTCAGCCAGCTTTCCAAAAAACACAACACGGTGCCATTCAGTTTTATCAACCATTTGGCCAGTGTTTTTATCTTTATAGCTGTCTGACGTTGCTAAGGTAATATTTGCTACACCATTGCCATTAGGCATGTAACGAACTTCAGGATCTTGTCCTAAATTACCAACCAAAATTACTTTGTTCACACCGCGTGCCATGGAACCATCTCCTATAAACGTTAGATTAAACCAGCTACTTTACGTGCTTGGTCTAGGTCAAATTCTTTATCATTAATCTTTAAGTAGCTACGGCTTTCATCGCGCACTACTGTTGCTTCTATTACACCTGGTAAAGCAACTAACTGAGAAGCCAATGTTTGGGCATGCTCCTCAGAACTTAATTTGGTCATTAAACTAATAACTTTACTTTTGGGTGGTACTTGCATTTTCCACGCAACAACAAGCCATATTAACCCAACAAGTGCTGCTGCCGCAAACACAGCTTGCGTTGTTGTAGTTTGAGCAATATAACCACCTAACACCCCGCCCAAAAAGGCACCTAAAAACTGGCTAGACGAGTATCCCCCCATGGCTGATCCTTTTTGGTTAGCAGGGGCTATACGCGATACAAGCGCTGGCATTGTGGCTTCTAAAAAGTTAAATGCGACAAAATAAAGCAACATACATATAGCAATACCTACCACACTATTAATCCATACTGACATGGCCAGCATACTGACTGTTAACAGCGCTACAGAACCGATAAACGCTTGCTTTTCTTTTTCTTTTTTAATGGCCACAATCATAATAGGTACCATTAATAAAAATGCCAAAAACAAGACCGGAATATACAAATACCAATGTTGCTCTGCCGCCAAACCTTCTTTTATCAGCTGGCTTGGTAGTACCACAAAAATAGTGGTTAATGTTAAATGCAGTAATAATACGCCTGCATTTAAACGTGATAACTCTGGATGTTTAATCAGTTTTTTAATATCGCTAAAGCTTGCCAAGGTATCCCCTTTGGGCGCTTTATTTACTGCGTTTGGCACTAAAAATAAAATAATACCAATACCGAGCACGGCAAGTATTGCTGTTAACCAAAATACCCCAGCTACACCCCACGAAGCGGCAACAATTGGGCCTAATAACATCGCAAAGGCAAAGCTCATGCCTATGCTCATACCAATTACAGCCATTACTTTAGGGCGTTGTTCGTCGCGACTTAAGTCGCTGGCAAAAGCCAGTAATGCACTAGCAATAGCGCCCATACCTTGTAAGGCACGCCCTACAGTGACCATTTGGATAGATTCAGCCAATGCGGCTATGACTGAGCCGATAGCAAACACAACTAAACCACCAATAATAACTTTTTTACGGCCTATTTTGTCTGACAAACGACCCATAGGTATTTGCAATACCGCCTGTGTTAAGCCATACGCACCAATAGCAAAACCAATCCAAATCGGTGAAAAGCCGTCAAGCGACTGGCCATAAATCGCTAATACCGGCATCAGCATAAATAAGCCGAGCATTCTAAATGCAAACACACTCGCTAGCGATACAGCGGCGCGCTTTTCTCGTGAATTAAGTGAAGATGCAGTCATTATCAGCAAAATCTTACGATGTGAAAAAATTAGGCAAGGATTCTATCACAAGCTTGGCAATAATTAATCGCTTAAAGCTAAGGATTTTTCATGATCAAGGATTAATATTGCAGCGTATTATGAGATACTCAGTAAATAATTTTGGTAATTAACGAGATAGCATGGAAAACATTGAAGTCCGAGGCGCCCGTACGCACAATTTAAAAGACATCAGCCTAACCATCCCACGTGATAAATTAATTGTTATCACAGGCCTATCTGGTTCGGGAAAGTCATCACTTGCATTTGATACTTTGTACGCTGAAGGGCAACGCCGGTATGTTGAATCACTTTCTGCGTATGCAAGACAGTTTTTATCCTTGATGGAAAAGCCCGATGTTGATCATATTGAAGGCCTATCTCCTGCCATTTCTATTGAGCAAAAATCAACCTCACATAATCCACGCTCTACCGTGGGTACCATTACCGAAATATACGATTACTTACGTTTAATGTTTGCTCGCGTGGGCGAACCTCGTTGTCCTACACATGATTTACCTTTAGCCGCACAAACAATTAGCCAAATGGTTGATACCGTTTTAGCACTGCCTGAAGGCACTAAGCTAATGCTTTTGGCACCGGTAGTAAAAGAGCGTAAAGGTGAGCATGTTAAGCTGCTTGAGCAACTAGCAAGTCAAGGTTATATACGAGCACGAATAGATGGCGAAGTATGCGACCTATCAGATCCGCCAACACTTGAACTTCACAAAAAGCACACTATTGAAGTAGTAGTTGACCGCTTTAAAGTAAAAGATGGCCAACAACAGCGTTTAGCCGAGTCATTTGAAACAGCGCTCGAAATGTCGGGTGGTGTGGCAAATGTAGCTTACATGGACGATAGCACGATAGAGGAAATGCTGTTTTCAGCCAACTTTGCCTGCCCTACCTGTGGCTATGCAATGACTGAATTAGAACCTCGTTTATTTTCGTTTAATAACCCTGCCGGTGCGTGTCAAAGCTGTGACGGTTTAGGCGTACGTCAATATTTTGATCCTAACCGCGTAGTACATAACCCTGAGCTAAGCTTGGCCGGTGGTGCTATAAAAGGATGGGATAAGCGCAGTTTTTACTACTTTCAAATGCTACAGGCGGTCGCCGAGCATTATAAATTTGATTTAGATGTACCGTTTGAAAAGCTAGCTATAGACTCTCAGAAAATTATTTTAGAGGGCTCAGGGCAAACTAAAATTGCTTTTAATTACCGTAACGACAGAGGCGATTTAATAACACGCAACCACGAGTTTGAAGGCGTGTTAAACAACATGAACCGTCGCTATCGCGAAACTGAGTCAAACTCTGTACGCGAAGAGCTCGCTAAATATCAAACTAGCCAAGCGTGCCCTAGTTGTCATGGTTCGCGTTTACGCCAAGAAGCACGTCACGTATTTATAGGTCAAACAAACCTGCCTGCTATTACTACTATGAGCATTGGCGAAGCGATGGACTTTTTTGAAAGCCTATCGTTAAGTGGCCAAAGAGCCCAAATAGCAGAAAAAATCTTAAAAGAAATTCGCGACCGTTTATCGTTTTTAATCAATGTTGGTCTTAATTACTTATCGCTTGAGCGCAGTGCCGATACCCTCTCTGGTGGTGAAGCGCAGCGTATTCGTTTAGCCAGTCAGATTGGTGCAGGCCTTGTAGGGGTAATGTACGTATTGGATGAACCATCAATTGGTTTACACCAACGCGATAACGACCGCCTACTGCAAACATTAGTGCATTTGCGCGACCTAGGTAACACCGTTATTGTTGTTGAACATGATGAAGATGCTATTCGTGCCGCCGATCATATTATTGATATTGGCCCAGGTGCAGGTGTTCACGGTGGGCATATTATTGCACAAGGTACACGCGACGATATTCTAGCCACTAAAGACTCGGTAACTGGCCAGTTTTTATCTGGCGTGCGCAAAATAGAAGTACCAAAAGAGCGTAATCCAACCGGCGATAAATGGCTTGAGCTATTTGGCGCGACCGGTAACAACCTTAAAAATGTCGATTTGAAAATTCCATTTGGGTTAATGACGTGTATTACCGGTGTATCGGGCTCTGGTAAATCAACACTTATAAACGATACGTTATTTAAACTTGCGCATACTGAATTAAACGGCGCAACTACAGCAGAAGCAGCACCGTATAAATCAATTAGTGGCCTTGATCATTTTGATAAAGTAATTGATATTGACCAAAGCCCAATTGGACGTACGCCGCGTTCAAACCCTGCGACGTACACCGGTATTTTTACAGGCATTCGTGAGCTATTTGCCGGTACACAAGAGTCACGCTCTCGCGGGTACAAAGTGGGTCGCTTTAGCTTTAACGTTAAAGGTGGACGCTGTGAAGCCTGCCAAGGTGATGGCGTAATTAAGGTAGAAATGCACTTTTTACCTGATGTATATGTACCATGTGATGTGTGTAAAGGGCAGCGCTACAACCGCGAAACCCTAGAAGTACAATACAAGGGTAAAAACATTCACCAAGTACTAGAAATGACTGTTGAAGACGCGCATGACTACTTTGATAAAATACCTGCAATAGCACGTAAACTTAAAACGCTAATGGATGTTGGTTTATCGTATGTGCGTTTAGGACAAGCCGCTACCACACTCTCAGGTGGTGAAGCTCAGCGTGTAAAACTTGCCCGCGAGCTTTCTAAACGCGATACAGGTAAAACACTGTACATACTTGATGAGCCAACAACCGGCCTTCACTTTGCCGATATTGAACAGCTACTTGTTGTACTACATCGCCTGCGCGATCATGGTAATACCATCGTAGTTATTGAGCATAACTTAGATGTGGTTAAAACCGCAGACTGGGTGGTTGATTTAGGTCCTGAGGGAGGCGCTGGCGGCGGTGAAATACTTATTGCAGGTACGCCTGAAGACGTAGCTGAATGTGAGCGCTCGCACACCGGGCATTACCTAAAGCCATTGCTTTAATATAGATTATAAAAAGCACCAAGCAGTTTAACTGTTTGGTGCTTTTTTATATTTAGCGCCCGACTGTTAGTCCTTTATAAACTTCGCTATTCATCCCAACTAATTTGTATAATTTGCATATCTTTGTACTTTGCACCCGTAAATAAAATTTCGTTATCTGAGCTTACTTCAAAAGCGATAGGCCGAAAATCAACGTGAGTATCTTGCACGCTTCCATCTTTTAAATTTAACCTAGCGATTCTTGAAATAGAGTCTGAATAATAGAAATAGTCTTTACTAATTCCATATACATTCGCCTTTCTAGCATTTTTAGGTAATGCCCAGCTTTGCTTATCCGCGAAACGAATCAACTGATCAAGGCTAATTGCGTAGGGGTTACCTTCACTATCTGAAATGAGTTTATTAGCTTTAATGTCTTCTATTACGCGGGTATCACGGGTTAGCAAGTTCAGCTCAACAACTCTATTTTTTGAATCAAGCTGCTCAATATAAATAATACTTTCGTTGTTTTTTGACCAAATATAACTCTCTATTTTACGCCCACTCAACATTTCCAACGGATAGAATTTTTGAGTATTTACGTCATAAAGTGAAAAGCGCTTATTTTTTATTAATAATATACGTTCCTTATTAGGAGATACTTTTAACCCTCTTAACCTATAGGCAGATGAGACGTCATCGTAATTAAAAAAACTAAGTTGCTTAGTTAGTCCATTTTGAGCAATCCATAATTGGCTACTACCAGAACGCTCTGATACAAAAACATGCGCTGGTCCGGCTTTATTTATTACTTCAACAATGCTGTAGTCATCATTATCACTTTTATACAAAGATTCATAAACTGGATTATCGCCAAAGGTATCTGTTGCTTTAATTAATGAAAATGCTTGTGTTTTATTTGCTGAGTAAAACAGGCTATTAGCAGATTGAACTGTAATATAGTAAGGTGAAATTGCAGGGGTAATCGTCTGTGTATGTTTAATTATATTATTTTCATCAAACGTAATGGTTGAAAGGTCTGAATCTTCAAACACAATGACGCCTTTATCATTTGAAAGCCAATCGAACGCGAAACTAATTGTTCTTCTCTTTGCTTTAAATAATCGCTTAGTTTCACGCGAAGTAAAGTCGTAACTAAATACAGAAAATGGTTGGCCTTTTTGGCTCAGTATGTACGCTATTTTATTACCCGAATGAGATAAGCGTGGCATTATTACGCCATACATTACACCTGGCGGAGGAATAACAATCGACTCCTTTTGTAATCCTAAGTCAAATTTATATAAACCTGAGCCATCTTGTTCATTTTTGTACTCGGTATAATATATATACTCACCATTTTGATCTAATTGCGCATAGCCTGTGTACCTGAGATCACATTTTTTTATGCGTTTAGCATCCCCAACAAGTGGAAACTGGCTTAAATTAACCAATACCATTTCGCATTGCTGCTGCTTTAAGTTTGTAGCTTGTAGTAGCACAGCCTGTTGGTTTAGCTGCCACGATAAAATAGATACCTGAAAACCAGGGTATGTAATTTCCACTTCTCGTTGATCAGAAAGACGTTTAACAAATGCACGATTAAAATCCTGTTCAGGTTCAACATTGGTATAAGCTAAATATTGCTTATCTGATGATAGCTCAGGATGAACCTCACTCCCTATATTCCATGTACTCGCCACCTTATTTACCGTGATCTGTTTAACTTCATCTTTAGAAGGAGTGCTAACAAACAGCCACACCAACCATGCAAAAAAACATAAACAGACAATGGCTAATAAAGAATAAAAGATAGGCTTTTTTAAACTACTTTTTTTAAAAGGTTGAGTGGAGGTTGTTTCTGCAGCATCCACATTTTTTGAACTTAAAACAGATGACTCATTCAATACTTGTACGTAGTTGTCAGCGTCATTAGCTTGCGATAAATGCTCTGGAATAACCGTTAGGCTATAGCCTTTTCGGTAGTGCGTTTTTAAAAGAGGTGCTTTTTCAATTGGATGGGCAAGCTGTTTTCTTAGCTCTGAGATAGCTCGGTTAATCGCATTATCGTCTACGAAAGTTTGTTGCCATACACTTTCAATAAGCGCTTGGCGGGAAACGATTTGTTGAGGCTTACTTACAAAGTGCAGTAATAACCTTACTAAGAGTGGATCTAATTCCCTTTCTAAGTTATTTGAAGTAATCACACAGCGATTACTAATAAATTGCCAAGGTCCGATTTGATAATTCATAGTCTTTACATGTTTTTATTTTTATAAACCGTATCACATGTATCCATTATTTTGTATAAAAAGCATTTAAAACCTTATATTAACAATATAAGGTTTAACCCTAACCAATTAAATTAAAAGGATTAATTGACAATAAAAGCTTATCTATTAATTGCTCACAACTAGATAAGCGACACTCAGTAAATTCAGCGATATTCTTTAAACCGTCACCAATAAGCAGCTTACTAAAAAATCATTTGCGATTCTAAATTAGCTGCGATTAAAAATATAAAAGGTTTAATTATGAACAGCACAATGAAAAAAGGTCTATCTACTTTACTATTAGCCACTGCTTTTAATACTACTTTAGCTATTGCAGCTGACACTAATCAACAAAACACTCAAAGGAGTTTTGAGCAATGCATGATTGGTGAAAACCCAATGATAACTAGCTCAAAAAATGTAAAGCAGCAAAAAACAACCAAAATAGACGCTACAGAGTCTTTAAAAAGTAATAGTGATACACAAACGCTACTCTCTTCAATAGATGAAAAAATATCAGCGGAGCTTGACTCTTCAATGGACAAAATAAACTCACAAATAGATAAAAACCTTTCAAAGGTCACATCGTCAATTACCGCTTATTTCAGCAATATTTTATCTAACTAAAAACAATAAATTTAGAAATTACATTAAGGAATCATCATGAAAAATTTTACAAAAAAATTAGTGTCTGCCAGCGTTTTATTTGGGTGTAGCTTGGTAGCAAATACAGCACATGCACAAAGTTCAGTATGGCAAGTAAGCAAAGGGAATGACTCGTTATTTATTGGCGGTACTGTACATATTTTGCCTAAAGCTGAAATGCCATTACCTGTTGAGTTTAATCATGCTTATGAACAAGCCGATACAATTGTTTTTGAAGCGCCATTAACAGACCCAGCTGATACTAATGCTCAAATGCAAATGCTTGGCGCGCTTTCATATACAAATAATGAAACGTTAAGCGAAAAGTTAGAGCCTGAGGTTAAAGCTTCACTTGAAAATAAACTGAGCGAGTTTGGCGCTAACCTCGATAAGTTAGATGGTTTTCGCCCAGCCATGGTGGGTATCGTTTTAATGTCGATGGAACTGCAAAAGCAAAACTTAATGGGTGAAGGTGTTGATGCTTACTATACGAAAAAAGCGACTAAAGACAACAAAACAAAAAACTACTTAGAAACAATGGAGTTTCAGCTAGAGTTATTTAAAACAATGGGTCAAGGTAACGAAAATGACTTTATTAAACGTAACCTAGCAGAGCTAAATAACTATAATGATATATTTAAAGAATTATTAACTGCATGGCGAGAAGGTGATACCGACGCACTAAACAAGGTAGCGGTTGAAAATATGCAGAAAAATGACCCAGAAAGCTACAAGCAGGTACTTAAAGATAGAAATAATAATTGGTTACCAAAAGTAGAGGCAATGTTTAATAACGATAGCAGTGAGTTTGTACTTGTTGGGGCTGGACACCTTGTAGGCCAAGATAGCTTGCTTACATTACTTGAAAATAAAGGCTACAGCGTTTCTTTAGTAAGCATTAATAACGCACAAGACATAACTGTAAAAGGAGCCGAATAATGGATAAAACAGACAAATTAGCAGTATCACTACTGTTTTTATTTGGGTCTATCATGTTGATATGTGCCATATAAAAAATGCCGCTAATAAGCGGCATTTTTTATTTCAATAAACCTATCCGCGTGGAATAAACCCTAACGCATCGTATACCGATTTTAGCGTTTTCTCTGCACGTACGCTTGCTTTTTCAGCACCCGATTTCATTATGTTATCAAGTAAGTTTTGATCTTCACGAATTTCTTTAAAGCGTGCTTGAATTGGTTCAATCATGCTTACTACTGCATCGGCTGTATCTTTTTTAAGATGACCGTACATTTTACCTTCAAACTCTGGCACTAAGTCTTCTATTGAGCGCTTAGTCGCAACGCTTAATAAAGTAAGTAAGTTAGATACACCTGGCTTTTCTGTACGATCAAAGTAAATACGTGCTTGCTCATCTGAATCGGTTACTGCTTTTTTAAGCTTTTTCTCAATCTTTTTAGGCTCATCTAACAACATAATGTAGCCATTTGGATTTTCATCAGACTTAGACATTTTTTTGAGTGGGTCCTGTAGGCTCATTACACGCGCCCCAAACTCAGGAATGTAAGGCTCAGGCAGCTTAAAAACGTCACCGTATAAATTATTAAAGCGCGTCGCTATGTCACGCGTTAGCTCTAAGTGTTGTTTTTGATCTTCGCCTACCGGTACCTGATCAGCTTGATAAAGTAAGATATCAGCTGCTTGTAATACTGGGTACGAAAATAAGCCCACGTTTACATTATTAGCATGCTTTGACGACTTATCTTTAAACTGGGTCATGCGGTTAAGTTCACCCATTTGCGCATAACAATTAAGCACCCACGCTAACTGTGCGTGCTCTGGCACTTGAGACTGAACAAATAACGCTGACTTTTCAGGGTCGATACCACATGCAGCATACAATGCAACGCCATCTAGTACACGAGATCTTAATAATTCAGGCTCTTGGCGAACGGTGATAGCATGCAAGTCAACCAACATAAAGAAACTTTCGTGATCTTCCTGTAACTTTAGCCACTGGTTAATAGCGCCAACATAGTTGCCTATTGTCATACCACCGGTTGGCTGAATGCCGCTTAAAACTACTGGTTTACTCATGATTTTCCTTTATTTACTTAATTATTAATATTTAACGCTGCGTTAGAACAGGTATTATATCTAAGAAGTTATCGCATAGGTACTGTGGATTATAATCAGCAAGGTTTTCACCTTGATTATAACCATAGCCTACTGCTATTACATCAATACTCGCCGCTTTTGCAGCAAGTATATCGCTTTTAGAATCGCCAATCATTATTGCTTTAGCAGGCTCAATATTTAACTTTTTACACGCAAATAATAATGGCTCAGGTGACGGTTTTTTTGCCATATCATCACCACAAATAATCAGCTCAAAATGATTGGTAAGGGCTAGCTTATCGAGTAACTTTTCTGTGAAAATTCGAGACTTATTAGTTATCAATGCTTTTTGCATACCACGTAGAGCAGCAAGTCCTGTTTCAACATGTTGGTATGGCACGCTGTATTGACCTACCTGTTCCTCATAATGCTTATGAAACTGTGCTATGGCTTTATTCGTTAGCGATTCATCTAAATGCTCACTAACTTGCATATCACCACTCAGTGCTCGCTTTACCAGCATGTCTATACCATTACCAACCCAGCTTTCGACTAAGCGTTGGCTTACAATAGGAAATGCTAAATCGCTCAAAGTTAAATTAATCGAAATATAGAGGTCGTATACACTATCGACTAACGTGCCATCTAAATCAAAAAATGCGGCATCATACTGCATTATTTTACACTCTCAAGTTGCTTACGCATTTGATCAATAACCACTTTGTAGTCTGGTTGATTGAAAATAGCTGAGCCTGCTACAAACATATCTGCACCTGCTTGAGCTGCTGCAGCAATATTGTCTACCTTGATACCACCGTCCACTTCAAGTCGAATATTTCGGCCTGACTCAACAATACGCTGCTTTGCCTGCGCTAGTTTTTCAAGTGTGTGAGGAATAAAACTTTGCCCACCAAATCCAGGGTTTACTGACATAAGCAAAATGGTATCTAGCTTATCAATCACATGATCTAAATAACTTAGACTTGTTGCGGGGTTAAATACTAAACCCGCTTTACAGCCCTGATCTTTTATTAACTGAATAGTGCGATCAATATGCTCGCTCGCTTCGGGATGAAACGTGATAATGGATGCCCCCGCCTCAGCAAATTGTGGAATGATACTATCGACAGGCTTAACCATTAAATGCACGTCAATTGGCGCGGTGATACCGTAATCTCTAAGTGCTTTACACACCATCGGCCCAATTGTTAAGTTTGGTACATAGTGATTATCCATTACATCAAAATGAACTACATCTGCGCCGGCGGCTAAAACGTTATCAACATCTTCACCAAGTTTTGCAAAATCAGCTGAAAGAATTGATGGGGCAATTAAGTATTTTTGTTCTGGGCTAAACATAGCAGATTCACCAATGAGTCAAATATTACGGTTAATGTAACTCAATTGATGACGTTACCCAAGCAACTAAGGCGTAAACCTGATGTTTTTAAAGTGGTTAAGTGGCTATTTTTAAATTTAATTAATCGTCTTTATTAGAAACAAGTTTGTTATTTGAACAGTTTTTGTTATGCTTAAAAAAGTAACAAAATATTAGGTTTAAACCATGCGCGCTTTTAAAATTGGGATATTAATTGCATCAGCATTATTAGTGATTGGGGTAGTAAATTTTACGCCAAGTTCAGGGCAAGAATTAAGCTCGGTTAATACTTTTGCTTCGCAAGCAACACACGAAATAGATAGAAGTAAACCCTGTTTACATGTACTTGAAGAAGATTCTTCGTGGTTTTCTTGGATCACAGGCGATAGCCGCAGTGCTCAGTTTCATTACCTAGATTTATTAGAGTTATTAACAAGCTCAGACGACAGCAAGAAAACACCTTCTTTAAAGCCTTTATTCTAAACAATGCGGCACTTTATTAGCGCGTTGCAAAGTGTGCTAGCCGCATTTTTTGGTGTTCAATCAGAACAAAAACGCCGTGCCGATTTTCAAGAACACTCGATCTCATCAATTATTGCTATTGCGGTAATACTTTTTATCGCTTTTGCGCTTTCAATTTACGCTGTGGTTGCTTTAGTGGTAAGTACATAGCCATTAACTCACCGACTTTGTTACGAGTTCCCCCCTTAGGGCTTATCGTTCTCTTAACTTGAATTTGATCAAGAGACGCTTGGCTATATATTTTTCGTGTCCATACAGTATCGTGATTTGAAATAAGCACTGGCGTGTTATTTTCAAACGCAGCTTTCTCTGCCAAGTTAGCTAGATTTGCCTGATCATCTAAATTAAACCCGCCCTTAGCATAAGAAGTAAACGAAGCCGTTTTACTCAAAGGGACATACGGGGGATCGCAGTATATAACCGCGTTATTGGGAACCAATTTAAATACGTCATCGTAGCCTAAGCACGTAAACGTCGCTTGCTGTGCTTTTTCAGCAAAAAAATACATTTCTTTTTCAGGAAAATAAGGCTTTTTATATTTACCAAATGGTACATTAAAAATACCTTTTAAGTTATAACGGCATAGTCCATTGTAACCAAAACGATTCATGTATAAAAACAGCATTGACCGTTCGTATACATCGCGACTTTGATTAAACTGAACTCGGTATTCGTAGTAAGCGTCGGGGTGGTTATTTAAATCAACGAATAGTTTTTTTGCGTCACTAATAAACTCATCGGGTGAATTTCTTAATTCTTTATACAAGTTGATTAAATCAGCATTTATATCGTTAAGAACATAATGCTTAAAATTGCTATTTAAAAAAACTGAACCGGCACCAACAAAAGGTTCAACCAAGGTATCAGCATCCGAACTCGCTTGGTTTAATCGCGCGTTAATATCATCAACGAGACTGTATTTTCCGCCAGCCCATTTAAGGAAGGCTCTACTCTTTTGCTGCATTGGTTCTTTACTTCAATCTGGTGTTGCGCGATTTTACACTAAAGCGATTTATATTACTGATCAACTAGTGCAATTTCTTGTTTTATTTTACTAATTTTTTTATAAAACGGTTTATTTTTTAAGATACTAGCAGGTAAGTTTTTCATACCTTGCTGCGCATCACTTATGCTTGTAAAACTGCCTGTTGTAACCACCCACCATGTTTTACCGTTTCTTTGTGTTTGATAGGTGTACGCTGTTAATTGAAGTGCATACTCTTTTATAAAATCATCTACAACTTTTTTTTGTGTAACTGCAAGCAACTGAATAACTGTATTTGAATCATTTTGCTGGGAATACCACACGCTAGCTTCGTTAATGGGCAGCTGCACTGGTGATTCATCTGCTTCAGTGCTTGTTTGCCTCTCCTCTACAAACTCTTCAACTGGCTCATCATCTATAGGGCTATTTGACTTAGTTGAACTAGTTTCCTGACTTCCAGCACTTAAGCTTTGCATTATTGCAGATATATCGTTTGTACTTTGCAGCTCAACTTTTGGTTGCTCACTCTGCTTGGTGCTTGTTTCTGTTTCGGCTGATATATCAGTCATACTTGCTGTATTGTCTTCAAAAGTAGATGGTGCTGTGACCTGACTCACTGGAATAGCAGTGCTATCAACCTCAATGGTGCCTTGTTCATAATGTTTTTGCCACCAGTCACTCATGTCTGATTTATACAACAAGCCTATAATTAAAAGCATAATGAGCAACATAAGTAACAGTAAATGTACACGCCATGATACTTTATCTTTGACTTTAATATCAGCAATATACTCATCTTGTTGCCAAGCAAGCAATAAACTAGGGTTACCATTAGCTTCAGCTAAAAAAGCTTGGAAAACAGGGTCTTCATCATGAGGGAGCTTTTCAAAATACCACCCCATTAACTGCTTGCTTTCATTAATGGGGAGCCGTTCAAGATGAATTTCAACTGCATGTTCAACTGGCAGTTTTGCAGCTGAGGCAATCATAATATAAAGAGTGATTGGACTATTTTTAGCTAGTAACTCAAGCTCAATCAAAAACTCTTCTGATAAGTGCCTACCACCATCAATAACCCACAAACATGAGCCCGGTTGTTGTTGATTAATTAACTGATAAAAATTTTCAGACAAACTCAAATTATGATCAACTAACGGGTTGTTAAAGCTTTGCTCTAATAGGTCGCTCATTAACTGAGCGTCCGTTAATTTTGCACTTGATTGTACAAATGCCTTATTAAAGTCGTTGTATTTATCGGTAATGAAGGTTTCAAGCAGATAGCTCTTACCTAAGCCTGATGTGCCCAGTAAAACAATGAGGTTTTGGCCATATTCAAATTGCAGTGCGATTCTATCCACCAAAGCCGCACGGCTTGGTAAAATTTGTGACTGCATTTAGTGCTCGATTAATGCTCGGACTTGATCGTCAGATACATCATCTACAAGTGCACATTGACCAAATTGAGTGGGTAAAATAAAACGGATAGTCCCTTTCTTATTTTTTTTATCTTTACGCATATGCAATAAAAATTGCTCGCTCGTCATATCAGCAGGCACTTCAGTTGGCAGGTTATACTGTTTAATAACAGCTATTATACGCTCTACATTTTGCTGCGTTAAGTCACCTCGTGTACTAGCCAACCGAGAAGCTAATACCATACCTGTAGCAACAGCTTCACCGTGAAGCCACTTACCATAGCCCATTTGAGCCTCAATTGCGTGACCGAAAGTATGCCCTAAGTTTAGCAGTGCTCTAAGACCTTGCTCTTTTTCATCTTCAGCAACAATTAACGCTTTAATCTCACAGCACCTGTAAATAATATGCTGTAGGCATGTTTCATTTAGCAGCTGTAAGTTTTCAACATTTTGTTCTAAATAAGCAAATAGCTCGGTATCGTATATTAAACCATACTTGATAACTTCAGCCATTCCTGCCGCAAACTCTCTTTTTGGTAGTGTATGCAAAGACTGAGTATCAATAAAAACAGCTTGTGGCTGATAAAACGCCCCAATCATGTTTTTCCCTAACGGATGGTTCACTGCTGTTTTTCCACCAACAGATGAGTCTACTTGCGATAAAAGTGTTGTCGGTATTTGAATAAACGGCACACCGCGTTGGTAACATGCAGCTACAAATCCTGTTAAATCGCCAACTACGCCGCCACCTAGAGCAATTAAGCAAGTATCGCGACCACAGTTATTTTGCAGTAAAAATGCAGATATTTTCTCAAACCAATCAAGCGACTTGTATTGCTCACCATCAGGTATGATAAAGGAAAGAGGGTTTAATTCAGCTAATGAATCAAGCAAGCCTTGTAAGTATAAAGGTTCAATTGTGTCATTAGTAATGATGATAGGCCGACAATCACCAATATGGTGAATTAGACGGCCATTATCTTGAAGTGCAGATTGCCCAATATAAATAGGATAACTTCGCTCGTCCAAATTAACAGTTAATTTAAGCATGCTCAGCTAATCCTTTATTATTTATTGGTTTTAAAAATCTAGTTTCTCAATGATTTGATTTGCAACAACTTTAGCGCTTTGCTCATCAGTGCGTACAACAAAATCAGCCACTTCTTTATATAACGGTTCGCGTTCTTCTGCTAAGCGCTCTAGTACATCACGAGGTGCTTCTTCGGTTTGCAGTAACGGGCGACGCTTGTCGCGTTGTGTGCGTGCAACTTGCTTTTCAATAGGTGTCTCTAGGTATACAACGATACCACGAGCCGAAAGCTTGTTTCGAACTTCTTTACTCATTACTGAACCACCACCTGTAGCAAGTACAATACCTTGCATTTCAGTTAGGTCGCCAATAACAGATTCTTCACGAAGTCTAAAGCCTTCTTCACCTTCAAGATCGAATACCCAGGCAATATCTGCACCCGTGCGGCGTTCGATTTCTTGATCAGAATCAACAAATTCAAGGTGTAACTGATCGGCAATGTGACGACCAATTGTGCTTTTTCCAGCCCCCATGGGGCCAATTAGAAATATATTACGTTTCTCAGCCATATCTTTTAGTACAAACGAACTCTAAAATTTGAAATAAAACCCCGCCTAACGACCTGGCCCCAAAATTAAGGAGGGGATTATCTCAGTAATTGCAGGGGTATTTCAAGTCAATTAGAATAAAAAGCCACATAACGAGCAATTAAACTAAATAATCACCCGTCGATTAACAAAAAAGTACCTTATTTTAATCTATTTGTATTTTCGGTGTCACAAAAATAAGCAATTCGCGCTTTTCATTAAATTCGCTAGTGCTTTTAAATAACCTACCAACATAAGGAATATCACCTAATACCGGCACTTTATTTGTGGTGTTGATTATTTGTTGTTGGAAAATACCACCGAGTACAATAGTTTGCCCATTTTCTACTAGCACTTGCGTTTGAATTTCTTGCGTATCAATTGATACTGCCTCACCGGTGCCCGTTTGTACAACATCGCCCCGTGTGTCTTGCGTGATAATTAAGTCTAATATTACTTTGTTATCAGGCGTTATATGCGGCGTAACCTCTAGACTCAGTACTGCTTTTTTAAAGCTAACCGTTGTTGCACCGCTAGAAGCTGATTCTGTATAAGGTATTTCAGTACCTTGCTCAATACGCGCTTTTTGCTGGTTAGCAGCAATAATACGCGGGCTTGCAATAATCTCACCCTTATTTTCTTCTTCAAGTGCACTTAACTCTAAATCGATTAGTGTACCGTTGGCGAGCTTTGCTATGTGCAGGCCAATACTTGCCGCTGGATTTGTAATAGGTAGGTTTACATTTAATCTGTCTGTTAAGTCAGGTATTACCCCATTTGAAATTGTTTCAGCACCTTCCAAAGAACCAGATATACCATCACTGCCTTGCTGATCGCTAAACCCCCAACGTACACCTAGGTCCTCAGTTACATTATCACGAACTGTTACCATACGAGATTCAATGACAACCTGTTGAACCGGTATGTCTAAGGTTTCAATCATGCGTCTAATATTTTCTATACTTTTAACAGTATCTTTAACGAGTAGCGTATTAGTACGCTGATCAACCGACACGCTTCCGCGTGGAGTAATGATGCTATTAATATCAGTTTTCAATAAATCTGCAAAGTCTTCAGCTTTGGCATAATTTAAACGCATATATTCGCTGTAAAGCGGCTCTAAATCTTCAACTTGTTGCTTTGCTTTTAAATCTTTAGCTTCACGAGCGGCAAGTTCTTCAGCTGGCGCTACCATCAATATAGAGCCATCCATACGCTTGTCCAACCCTTTGATGCGTAATACTACATCAAGAGCCTGATCCCAAGGCACACCGTCTAGGCGCAGCGTAATATTTCCCGTAACAGAGTCACTCGTTACTAAATTAAAGTCGTTATAACCTGCGATAATTTGTAATGCGGCACGGACCGAAATATCTTGAAAGTTTAAGGTCATTGGTCGACCTTGATATTCTTTACCACCATCTAAATAGGCATTTTGAGTCTCATCTTTTTCAACCGTAAGAGTAAGAATATTGTCTATTTGCTGATACGTGAACGTAAATTCGGCATTTGGTTCAATAACAACGCGGCTACGCCCTTCTTCTTTAAATGTTTCGATGGTACTAACAATGGTACCAAAATCTAAAACATCTAACTCATAGAGTAAATCGTCAAGAATGTCAGTATGGTGAAAATCTGCGTAAATTTTGCCGCCACTCTCGTGAACTTCTATTGCAGCTTGAGTGTCTTGTAAAAATACAAGCACCTTCGCCTCACCTTTTTCACCGCGTCTAAAATCAATAGATTGAATTCGGTTGATGTAGTTTCCACTCACATCACCTGTTAGTAAAGCTTCATCTTCGGTCACTGAACCGGTTAATGGGTTATCTGATACACGTATTGAAACTAGGTTATTATTAACCTCTGTTTCATACATTTTTAATCTGTCTAGGTTAACCGTTACCTTTAAACCTTGCTCAGATAAAACATTAGTGACGCTACTAATACCTGCTTGATTAACTTCAACGTCATTTAACCCTAATTCTAACTCTGCGGTGTCAAAAAACATTTCAATGCGCGCAGGGCTGTTAAACACTTGAATTTGCGGCTCTAGCGTTATCTCTTCGTCGAAAACAAGCTGTAGCTCGGTTTCACCTTTAAGTAATGGATTATAACGTACATCGTAAAGCAATGGTCCTGCCAAAGCATTACTAGCACAAACCAAAGCGGCTGTTGCAAGTAAACTTTTCGCAATGCGATTAAACCAAAGAACATCCTTATGCATGTTATTTTTACCTTTTTTATTATTAATTTGCGCCATCAGTTGCCGCCTCTAACATTTCCAGTTTAGTCAGGCGCTCTTTCCAACAACCAGACCCATCAGGGATTAATTCAACTAACTCTATGAAATCATTACTCACAGCTTTTACCTTGCCATCGTAACTACCCAAATAATTACCAATCGTTACACGGTGTAACGTTTCATCTGCCGCGGTTATAAGTGCCCAAACTTGACCACTTGAGCCAATTGTACCTTTCATTGCCAGATTATCTAACGGGTATTTTTCTAGTGGCTCACGGCGTCTGTCTGGATCTGGGTGTAAACAGTTTTTTATTTGTGTCAGTTTGTTCTGAATTATTTCAGGTTGGGGTGCCACAAATGGGCTTCTCAAATTACCTGCACTATATTCAAAAATTTCAAATTGAGTAAGTTCAGGAATTGACTCAACTTTAGGCGTAGTGCTTGCTTTTACCTGATCAATAAACTCTTTTTGTTCCGATGTATCATCGTTACAACCTACTAACGCAACAACAGCCAAAACCGGGATTAAATGAAGAAGCCTCATTTTTTAGCTCCTTCTTCATAGCGGTAAGTTTTTGCTACAACGCTAAATGTTAGCTGTTTTTCACCAGAAGACGTAATAGAAAAGTCATGTAAACTAACTATTCGTGGCAACTGAGCCACTTTTCCAACAAATTCACCAAATTCGTGATACGTGCCTACGACTTCGATTTTAATGGGCAGTTCGGTATAAAATTCTTTTTGAACCTCAGGTAACCAACCAATTTTTAAAAAGGTGAGCCCACTTGTTGTGCCAACATACGATAAATCATCAAGTAAGCCCGGTATTTCATTTGAAGTAGGTAGACGTTTAAGCAATTGAGAAAACTTATCTTCCATTTCTATCATTTGCTGACGATAAATATCCAACTTACTTGCCACTGCATACTTTGTTCGGTATGTACTTCTTAAATCAACCTCTTTGGAAACTGCATTGTGGTAACTGTCAATTTCGTCAGAAACCAATAAGCTATAACTAAAAAACAAAATAAGGCCAGCCACAAATGCACAACAAATCACTTTTACAGCCGCAGGCCAATCACCAATGTTATCTAATTCAATTTCATTCCAATCTATTTCGCCAAGCGCTTTAAAATCAAGGTTCATCACGCACCTCACCAATCTCATCAAATGGTTTTACGTAAAACTCCATACTAAAGTCACTGAGTAAACGCGAAGACTGATCGCCTGCAACAATATCTTGCATTGTTAAGCGCTCTAATAAATAAGAACCTTGTACTTGACGTATCATAGTGGATAAACGGTTATTTGATTCACTGCGCCCAAGCACATAAATTTGGCTACCTCTGCGCTCAAGCTTTGTTAAATAAATACCTTGAGGCACTATCTTTGTTACTTCATCCATAATTTGCGTGCCAAGGTTACGACTACTTTGCAGCTCTTCGATTAATCGCATACGTTGCTGTAGGTTTTCTTTTCGTTTGTCTAGTTCTCTGATATCACTTATCTTTCGATCAAGCATACTGATTTCTGAACTTAAATAATTATTTTTTAGGTTTTGCCCATCTTTTAAGGCGCCATAAAACATGCTTAACAAGTACATACTTAAAAAACACGCCAGCACAATTCCAATCAATATGGTTACAAATTTCTTTTTAGATTCTTCGCGTTGTCGCTCTCGCCAAGGCAGTAGATTTATATGTGGCATGATGAAAAACTCCTTAATGCCAAACCTGTCGCAATCGTAAACTGTGTTCTATGGCGTTGCATTACATTACGATCTACTTTGGGCGAAATTTCCATATTTGCAAATGGCTCTGCAACGACACTATGGATACCCAGTTCCTCTATTAACAAGCGATCTATTCCTTTGATCATAGATGTGCCGCCTGTCAGTACAATATAATCGATTTGCTCTTTACCACTGGTGGTTAAGAACATTTGTACCGCTCTACGTACTTGTTGTAATAACGCTGTTTGAAACGGCGCCAACACCTCAAAAGTATAATTAGGGGGCAAGTCGCCAGATGTTTTACCTATTTCAGCCTCATCAAACCCTTTGTTGTAGTAGTTAACAATACTGTTTGTATATTGATCGCCACCGAAAACCTGGTCACGGGTATAAATAGTTTCACCGGCTTGCACAACACTCACAAGCATTAATACAGCCCCTATATCAACTACCGCCACACATTTGTTGAAGGCATCACTTGGCAGCTGTTGGTAATAAACATCCATAGCACGACTAAGTGCATAACTTTCTACGTCTACAATTTTGGTATCTAGGTTTGCATCTTCTAGTGCGCCAACACGCGCTTCTACACTTTCTGTTCGCGCAGCAGAAAGTAACACGTTCATTTTGCTCGGATCAGCTTCATTGGTTGAAAGTTTTTCGAAGTCTAGGCTCACTTCGTCAAGTGGGTAAGGTATTAAACTGTCGGCCTCAATTTCAATTTGAGACTCAAGCTCTGCATCGCTTAACGACACATCCATAAAAATCACTTTAGTTATAACCGTTTGCCCCGATACGGCCACAGCTGCATTTTTTAGTGATTTTGGTAATTTTCTTTTTAATTTTGTTATTACATTACCAATCGCTTCAATATCTTGAATCGTTCGTTCACTCATGGCGCCTTTAGGCATTGGCTCAATTGCTAGCGCTTCTAATCGAAATCCAGTTTCAATTTCTCTCAGAAGCACCGCTTTAATCGAGTGCGATCCGATATCAATTCCTACCATCATCGGTGACGGCTTTTGAAATAGTTGACTTAGCATGTTTGCAACTTGGCCTTTGTTTTAATAATAAACAAGTTATAATTTTTTTCTGAAAAAATATTATTCATTTTTTAATCAATATATACTATCAGTCCAAACTCGCAATTGGGAGTCCATTTAGGGAAATATAAGTGATTTTATTAAAACGAACTTTACAATTTTTTATCATTTGTACGTTAATCGGTCTGATAACTTTGGTCAGTCTTTATTACTACGTTAAACCTGATATCCCCAGTGTGCAAGTTTTAAAAGACGTGCAATTACAAACTCCTATGCAAGTATTCACTAAAGATGGCCTCTTAATCAATCAATTTGGTGAAAAACGTCGTATTCCGGTTACTATTAACGAAATCCCACAACCACTCATTGATGCATTTTTAGCAACTGAAGATAATCGCTTTTATGATCATATAGGTATAGACCCTATTGGTATAGTTCGCTCTGCAATTGTGCTTATTTCTACCGGCGAAAAAAAGCAAGGGGCAAGTACCATTACTATGCAGCTTGCGCGTAATTTTTTCTTAACCCGAGAAAAGGCGTATATTCGTAAAATAAAAGAGATATTCATTGCACTGCATATTGAAAATGTTCTTACCAAAGACGAAATATTAGAACTTTATCTCAATAAAATAGAGCTAGGTAACCGTGCCTTTGGTATTGGGGCTGCAGCTCAAGTTTATTACGGAAAAGAGTTAAAAGACTTAACGCTTGCTCAAATGGCCATGATTGCAGGCTTGCCTAAAGCTCCTTCAGCTTTAAACCCAATTCGCAACCCCATCCGTGCAAAAGCACGCCGTAATGTTGTACTGGGTCGCCTATTAACTGAAAACTACATAACTCAAGAAGTATATGATGATGCAACAAGCCAACCTATTACTGCGTATTTTCATGGCGCCGAAATAGATTTATACGCGCCGTATATTTCTGAGATGGTGCGTGCAGAAATGGTTGCACGCTACGGAATAGACAAAGCATACAACTCAGGCTTTAAAATATTCACCTCTGTTGAGTCTAAAGTACAAAAAGCGGCGCAAACCGCGTTAGTTAATAATCTTCATGACTACGATATGCGTCATGGTTTTAGAGGACCCAACGCTATTTTATGGGACCCTGAGCAGCAACCAGCTCTTAGCGAAGAAAAAATACTGACCAAACTTAATGAAGCTAAAGAAATAGGTACATTAAAAGCGGCGGCTGTTTTAAATGTGGATGAACTCAATGCCACGGTAATGCTTAAAAATGCAGAGCAAATAACCCTATCGTGGGACAATTTAAAATGGGCACGTAAATACATAACGCGTTACCGACAAGGCTTTGCTCCAACAACCGCTACTGAAATATTAACCCCAGGAATGCAAATTTGGGTGCGTAAAAACAGCAAAAACGAGTATGAACTAAGCCAACTACCTGAAGCTTCAAGTGCGATTGTTTCACTTGACCCGCAAGATGGCCGTATAAAAGCCATTGTTGGTGGCTATAGCTTTGAGCAAAGCCAATACAACCGAGCTATTCAAGCAAAACGCCAAGTGGGATCAAACATAAAGCCGTTTATTTATTCTGCCGCGCTTGAAAACGGCTATACGCTCGCCTCTATTTTAAATGATGCGCCAATTAATCAGTGGGATAAAAGCCAAGGTGTAGCATGGCGGCCTAAAAATAGTCCGGCTGTTTACAATGGCCCGATCAGAATTCGCCGCGCATTAGCGCAATCTAAAAACGTAATTTCAGTTCGTTTGCTCAGAGGTGTTGGTTTACAACGAACAGCAGATCACTTATTAAAATTTGGCTTTAAAAATTCAGACATAAACCGTAGTGAATCATTGGCACTGGGTAGTGCTTCAATTACCCCTATTGAACTTGCGCGTGGTATGAGCGCATTTGCCAATGGCGGGCATTTAATTGAGCCGTACTTTATCGCTGAAATTCAAGACGCGTTTGGCAATAGCTTATTTAAAGCTAACCCGACAAAAGTATGTGAAGACAACTCTGCGGAATCGCTAACGCCAGTAATAAACTCCGAATTATTTCAGTCACAAAACTCTGACATGCCAGAGATAAAATGTGCGCCACAGGTCATATCCAAACAAAATGCATTTTTAATAGCTCAAGCAATGCATAGCGCTGTTTGGGGTGGTGGTAACTGGTCACGTAAAACGGGTTGGTCAGGAACAGGTTGGCGCGCTCAAGCATTAGGCCGTCGTGATCTATCAGGAAAAACAGGTACAACTAATGATTCTGTAGATACATGGTTTAGTGGCTTTAACCGAAATGTGATGACTTCAGTTTGGGTTGGGTTTGATAACCCAGGCAACCCATTGGGCCGGACTTCTTACAATAACAACCTTGATAGCAGTCAAATATCAGGGGCTGAATCTGGCGCTAAAACAGCACAACCTGCTTGGGTTGAGTTTATGAAAGTCGCGCTTGAAGGTAAACCTGAGGCCCCCATCGAGCCGCCTGAAGGCTTAGTGTCTATTAGGATTGATTTAGAAACCGGTTTATTGAGTCACAAAAACGATTACACCAGTCGCTTTGAGTATTTTGACAAAGGAACCGCACCTACTAAATATGTGCTATCTCAGCCTAACGATATATTTGAAGAAGATACAAAAACAGAAGAAGAGCTATTTTAAAGCATTTATAAACAAAAAACGGCGGCTTAATTTAAGCCGCCGTTTTTATATCAATATACAAGCTTATTTCAAGTTTTGCACAAGCCAATATAAATCTGAATGAACACCCGCCGCAGTTACCTCACTACCCGCCCCTGGGCCTTGAATAACTAATGCATTGTCGCTGTACCATTTACTGTTTATCACAAAAATATTATCGCCAGGTGTTAAGTTTGCTAGCGCATCACCGTTTGGCACGTATGCAATGCCTACTTTTGCAACGACTTTATCGCATGCAATTTCTAACAACCCTGTGTATCTAAGCACTGCATTTTTAGCTTGCGCTGCTGCAGCGTGTTCTTCAATAAACGTATCAAGCTTCGTTTTTTTATCTATAAAATCGTCCCAGCTACCCCGAGCAAGTTCAACTGGCATAAGTGCCGAGAGACTTATATCGCCAAGCTCAAGCTCTACACCTAGCTCTCGGGCTAAAATAAGTAGCTTACGCTGCATATCACGCCCAGATAAGTCTTCACGTGGATCTGGCTCTGTAAAACCCATTTTTTGCGCTTCAAGCACCAACTCTGAAAACGCAACACTGCCATCATATTTACTGCATAACCACGATAGCGTGCCAGAAAACACACCTTCTATTCGCGTGATTTTATCGCCACTATTTTGTAAATCAGCCAAAGCAAAGTTTATAGGTAAGCCTGCCCCTACACTTGTGTTATAACGCCAGTGTAGGTTGCGCTCTGCTAAATTATTTCTAAGGGTTTGATACCAACGTGTAGGTGCTGTGCCGGCATATTTATTTGCACTAATTAAATGGCAATCGCTTTGCACAAAGTCAGCATAAAGCTGGCTAAATTGCTCACTAGCAGTAATATCAATGACTACTTTATGCTCGTAATCAAGCTCGTTAATTGAATTTAATAAATCACTACTTTGGTATTTTTTGGCCTCAAGCTGCCATTGTTTTTGCCATGTTTGAGGGTTAACTCCACTTGGATTAAACAGCATCTCTTGAGAGCGAACCAAAGCAACTAATTTAATACTAAAGTCACCGCTTAGGCGCTCAAATTGATCCGCCAGTTGGTGTATAAACACTTCACCTACATTACCTAACCCTGCAACTATAATCGCAATTTCTTGACCTTTGTTGACTAGCTTATCGTGCAATGTGCTTTGCACATCGCTATCAATAAATTGATCAGTTAGTAATAAAACATAACCATTATCTTGATGCACAAAACGCGGTTTTATAGTTTGCTCAGCTAATACTTCTAAAGCTTGCAGTTTAAGTGTGCTGATGTCTTGCTCTGGGGCAACAACTGCACAGCCGTTTAAATTCGACTCACTAATATTAGCTCTACCAGCAAAGTAATTAATAACTTGGTATGTTTGTGCAGCCGGTACGACTAAATACACTTCGCCATTATGGTTAAAGTGATGAAGACTATGCTGAATAAGCTGGCTAACATTTGCAACCTCACCTTCACTCAAGCCTTCTACTGTTAATAAATCAACACTTTGTAGCGTCGTAATAAAACGCTTTTTCTTAGCTAGACCTTCTTTAACAATATGAGTTGGACTTGCTTGAACATCAAAACTACTGCGTACAGCTAGCTTTATATTGGTATTTTTTAAAGGCGATAACGTTTTAGCATGCAGAACGGGGTTACCTAATCGCGCTAGTAAATTGGCCTGAGTGCGGCACACTTTAGCGTACTTAATTGCCTTTTTTACTTTACGCGGATCGGTACTAAATACACCTTGCGTGTCAGTCCAAATACATACTTGCTTAGCATCACAATAGCTGGCAAGTAGTGTTGCGCTGTAATCGCTACCATTACGCCCAAGCGTTACGGTATCGCCAAATGTATTTGCCGCTATAAACCCGGTTACTATATTCACTTTATTGGCATCAATAACACTGTTACATTGCAGCTTATTTTGAGCATGGCGTAATTCGCCATCATTTAAGGTAAAAAGTAGGCGAGCATCGTGTGCGCAGGCATGTACGTTTAACTGTTGTAAATATGCAGCTAATAATCGCGCAGACCATACCTCACCATGAGCAAGTAACTGCGCTTCTTTGAGTTGCTCACTTTGCGCTAAGCTTGCAATTATATTTAGCTCTTCGAGTAATGTTTTAAGTGCGCTGCGCTTTAAATCAGCTTGTAATAATTGCTCAATTAAATCGCTTTGATGGTTATTTAACTGCAGTAAAATATCAGCGACAGCTTGTGTGTCTTGCTGCTGATAACTTTGCCACAACGACACAAGGGTATCCGTGGTTTTACCGGCAGCAGATACCACAACACAGTCACCCGGTTGTGAGTGGCCAATAATTATTTTAGCTACGCTTTGATAGCGCTCACTAGAGCTTAAACTTGAACCACCAAATTTATGTACACAATTGACCATATTTATACCAATTCGCTTAATTAGATTGTCTATTTTGAGGATAAGAAAACCGTGTCGATAACAAGGCAAAAATTTCGTTATTTATTTGTTCTATATGAAAAATTTTTAACGAAGTTAGCGCCGGTTAATCCCTCAAATTGATTAGGTATTATTGCGGATTGGTATTACTTACCAAAGCGCTGGACGGGCTGCACTTAATTTCACATTGCCTTCAGGCGAGCCAGCCCCTTTACCAACACGGCCAATGTTTTTATTTTGCCCAGGCTTTACAAGCTGAAACACGCGCTCTAAATCAGCTAATAAGTCGTTTATATCTTCTATACCGACTGAAACTCGAATAAGCGTGTCGCCAACCCCTGCTTCAAGCCGTGCTTTAGGTTCCATTCCAGCGTGTGTCATCGTTGCAGGATGGCATATTAAGCTCTCAACTCCGCCCAAAGACTCTGCCAAGCTGAAATCACGTAAGCTTGTTAAAAACGCCGCAGCATCGTTTATGTCGCCTTTAATATCAAAACTCACCATGCCACCAAAGCCCAGTTGCTGAGCTTTAGCTAATTCATGCTGTGGGTGCGATTCAAGGCCTGGGTAATACACTTGACGAACAAATTCAGACTCATCTAAATATTTAGCAATCGATAATGCGTTTTCTTGATGCTGCTTTAAACGCACATTGAGTGTTCGCAAGCCACGCAATGTTAAATAACTATCAAATGGCGCACCTGTAATACCTATATTATTTGCCCACCATGCCAATTCATCGCCCAGCGCTTGTGAAGCTGCAATCACCGCACCGCCTACTACATCTGAATGGCCGTTGATGTATTTGGTGGTCGAGTGCACCACTATATCAACACCAAATTTAATGGGGTTTTGTAATGCCGGTGATAAAAATGTGTTATCAGCAGCAACTAAAGCACCGCACTGCTTAGCAATATCGGTTATTGCTTTAATATCAGTTAAGCGTAGTAATGGGTTACTGGGTGTTTCTATCCAAATTAGCTTAGGTTTAATTGCTAAAATTTTGTCCAAGCTTTGTGCTTGAGTTAAATCTAAGACTTCCAGCTTAAGCAAACCGCGCTTTTGCAGTGAAGTAAATAAACGATAGCTGCCGCCGTAACAATCATGAGGGATCACCAACGTATCATCATGATTCAAAATTTGCGTAGCCAAATGAACGGCAGACATGCCCGTAGCAGTAATAATGCCCCTTGCTCCGCCCTCTAGTTCGGCTAACGTTTCAGCTAAAATATCACGATTAGGGTTACCACTTCGTCCGTAATCATATTGGCGTTTTGTATCAAAGTCGGCAAACGAATAAGTTGTCGATAAATAAATAGGTGCGACAACTGCGCCATGATGTTTGTCGGCTTCAACACCACTTCTCACTGCAATGGTTGCTTTATTTTTTTCGCTCATATTCGTCACCTGCTCAATTTGGATGTTTAGACGTCTAAAAGAGTAATTTATCTCATTAAAGATGTCAAAACATTTAAAGCTCTAGATGGCTAAATAACTAGTATTTGACTATCTTTTTTAAATCGATAGAATTTCACGCATATTCATATGCATTGTAGCGCATGTGAGCAATTATTAATCTGAGGCGACGATACATCTTATGGCTAAATGGAATGGTGAGTATATTCACCCATACGCAGAACACGGGAAAAAATCAGAACAAGTAAAAAAAATTACCGTTTCGATCCCACTAAATGTATTAAAGGTATTAACGGACGAGCGCACGCGTCGTCAAATTAATAACCTACGTCATGCAACAAACAGTGAACTACTTTGTGAAGCGTTTTTACATGCATTTACCGGCCAACCTTTGCCTAACGATGACGACTTACGTAAGGATAACGCCGAAAAAGTCCCTGAAGAAGTGAAAAAAATAATGCAAGAAATGGGGCTAGAAGTGCCTGTGTTAAACGAAGACTAAACGTAATTTTAGACACAAAAAAA
>NZ_PNDY01000099.1:0-206 GCF_005886645.1 Pseudoalteromonas sp. S408
GAAGCCTTATCACCTTCTACGTTTAAGATTGATTGGTCAGCTTCAACCACATCGCCTACCGCAACCATAATCTCAGTGACTTCAACTTCGTCACCGCCGATGTCTGGTACATGAACTTCTTTAAGTTCTGCCGCCGCTGCTGGAGCAGGCGCTGCCGCAGGAGCCGCTTCAACAGCTGCCGGCGCAGATACACCAGTTTCAAATAC
>NZ_PNDY01000100.1:0-205 GCF_005886645.1 Pseudoalteromonas sp. S408
TCTATTGAGGTAGGGTTACTGTAAAATGATGGAGTAGCCGGACAAATAATCCCTCCTGCCAAAGTAACTGTTTCCATATTTTTTATATGGATTAAATTATAGGGTGTTTCTCGTACAGCAAGAATTAATCTTCTTCTTTCCTTTAAAATCACATCGGCTGCACGTGTTATCAAATCATCACTTATACCACTTGCTATTCGTCCGA